>JBKPBA010000024.1:0-5372 GCA_046726675.1 Chloroflexota bacterium | reverse complement strand
GCGAGAACCACGTTTCTGTGCGGGGATTCATGTAGTGGTCAAAATCACTGAGAACACTATCGTATTGTTCCAGGTAAGTAGCATTATTAACCGCTTGTTCAAGACGCTCTGGCTGAACTTCGGTGAGAAAACGAACGGGGTTGTGCCATGCATGGTCCCACAGTTTTGGATCAAGCTCTTTATACAGAGCGAGTGCTTCGGGATGCCAACTCCACCACAGATTATATGCCAGTTCATAGAGTCGACTGATGCGGGAAGGCATGATGGGGAAGACCGTCACGCGGCCAAAAACTTTCACAGAAACAGGTTCCTTTACTTTAACTGTCGTGCATATGAATCCAGCCATGACGTAGTGCGTGCACAACAGCGGCGGTACGATCATTGACTGATAGCTTTTTAAGAATAGATGTAATGTGATTCTTCACCGTTTGATCACTTATCTTCAGCGATTTAGCAATTTCTTTGTTGCTATTGCCTTGTGCAATATAGTCCAGGATTTCAACTTCACGGCTTGACAACGGTGAGTAAGTATCTTTGCCGGGGGCCTCCTCCTCTTCCACGGACAACTCGCGAAACGATTTGAGGACACGGCTGGCGAGTTGTGGTTTCGACAGCACATCATCATTGATGAGATACTCGCCGTGGCTGACTCTGCGAACTGCATCTTTTAATTCTTCTGGTGTGATATTGCGCGTATAATAGGCAGCTGCTCCCACTTTGATCGACTGGAACAGGCGCTCCTCATCTTCCGAAGGAGTAAGGATCATAATAGCCATTTGTGGGACGAGATGGCGCATTTGCCTGGCTATCTCTAATGGATCAGCAGAAGTGAGACCCGCATCGATGAGGGCAACATCGGGGTTTCCGGTGCGGGATATTTCGAGAATCTCTTCAGCATCAGTGGATTTACCGATGATCTCACAATCGCCCATTTGTTCGAGCGTGGAGCATATACCCTGACGAAACAGGGGTTGCTCATCAACGACGATCACTCTTATCGTTTCCATCAAATTCCTCGCAGCAGAGCAGCTAGAGCGGAATTGCCGCTGTACTGCCTACACTTCTATTGTTCTATTCCCGAATTTAGGAGAAAATATCCACTCCTCTGATTTTAAGGGGGAGTGTATTTGGGTAGTTGCGCTTTCAGCACATTCCCAACTATTGCATCATTATACACACAAATCATGCGTTGAACAATCGTTAGATAGCCAATCTGGTGATGATTGCGTGAATTGGAGAAATTGCGCCCCTACTAAATGCGTTCGAGGCGTCTTAAAGTGGAATTAATACCTACACGCAAGCACTCGATCACGCCTTTACCTGTGACTGCGACAGACTCAAAGCTTGGTACATGGTAAGGGTTGAGGTATTGCTCAAGTACCGAGACAGGCAGTAAGTCTTGTAAGTCCCTTTTATTCCACTGCATAACCAGGGGAAAATCGTTAATATCCTTGTTCATACGCCGAAGCTGTTCCTGAAGTTCATTCCAGCTCTCGATGTTCTCTTGCAATTTACTGGCCTGGGAATCGGCGACAAAAATTACGCAATCAGCACCTTTGAGTACGGAAATACGTGTCTGTTGATAGAGGACCTGGCCTGGCACTGTATAGAGTTGGAAGCGAATTTGGAAGCCGTGAACCTTGCCGAGTTCAAGGGGAAGCAAATCGAAATATAGAGTACGCTCGGTCTCAGTGTCAATGGAGACCATGTCTCCTACATCTTTTGGGTTGACTGCCTGATGTATATAATGCAGGTTAGTGGTTTTGCCACACAGACCAATACCGTAGTAGACTATCTTGCAGTTAATTTCTCTTTTGGCCATGTTTATTAGGGACATTCGTAGTTATTCTCCTACCCGCTGAACGTGTCACTACCGGAACGCACTCTTCACTATCAGGAGATAAACTGTAGAGGCGACCTTTCATTCGGTCGCCTGAATTTCAGTCATCTTTGTTACGGAACAGTATACAGTATATTGTGGAAATTGCCAACTTGCCAAATTTGCAATCCAACTTCTACATTAATTAAACGCAAAATACAGATATTCAGGAGCAACAAATGTGTTGTAATTGGGGAATTCTTGGCCCTGGATTTATTGCAACTCGTGCTATTATCCCTGCCATACAAGGGGTATCCAACTCGCGTTTATTGGCTGTTGCTAGTAGCAACGAAGAGCGTTCGCGAGAAGTCGCTCTCCGCTTTGGCATAGAGCGGGCGTATCATGGCTACCAGGCCCTACTCGATGATTCTGACGTGAACGCAGTCTACATTGCTTTACCCAATCATTTGCACCGCGAGTGGACAATTCGTGCAGCTCTGGCTGGTAAACATGTATTATGTGAGAAGCCACTTGCGATGACTGCCGCTGAATGCGACGAAATGATAGCTGCATGCCAGCAAGCTAATGTACTTTTGATGGAGGCTGTGATGTATCGCTTCCATCCACGCATGCTCTACCTTAAGCAGTTGCTGGCGGCGGGCAAATTGGGCGATCTACGTTTCTTGCACGCCGCGTTTTCTTTCCCTTTCAATGCACCCGGCAATTATCGTGCCTATATCCATTTTGGTGGTGGTGCCTTGCTGGATGTGGGGAGTTACTGCATAAGTGCCGCTCGCTGGTTCATTGGCTCCGAACCTGATTCGGTCCAATCTGTGATTTCGTATAGCGATAAAACCCTGGATCTTAACACAAGTGCCATTCTGCGTTTTGGGGAAGATGTATCTGCGCACATTCAATGTAGCTTTGTAGCTGCAGAGCATCAGGTAATCGAGGTAGTGGGCACAAGTGGCGCCGTGACAGCGCCACTTGCATTTACAGCCTGGCGTGATGATACAACAATACTGCTAATCCAGCGCGGAACGGTCTTGGAGCAACGCGAGTTTGCTCCAACTGATCCCTATAAACTCATGGTGGAGCATTTTACTACATGCGTGATGGAAAAAACTCCCCTGCTCTATCCTCCACAGGATGGGTGGGCGACGCTGCGAGTTCTGGATATGTTAAGAGGCAGTGAAAATGCTAATTGAACGAAACGCGTGTTTGGGGTCGATTTTCTTGCGAAAAAAGTGTGATGAGATCTTGACTTCCAGCCATTGACGTATAGCCTGGAAAGGGCTAGACTTAAAATCAATCGAACTCGCTATGAATAGAAATAAACACAAAAGGTCAGGTAGGAAAAAATGGCTATTGATACCGTAATTGCCGCTGAATTCGAGGTCGTCATTGGACTTGAAGTACACTCACAACTTCTAACGAGAAGCAAAATGTTCTGCTCGTGTAGCACAGATTATGCCTATGCTGCTCCAAACACTCATGTTTGTCCTATATGTATGGGTATGCCCGGTGTGTTACCTGTTATTAATGAGCAGGCCATTGCTTATACTATTATGACAGCTTTGGCTCTCAACTGTGAGATTCCTCAATACTCAAAGTTCGACCGCAAAAACTATCCGTATCCTGATCTGATGAAGGGTTACCAAATCTCGCAATATGATATTCCTTTGAGCAAAAATGGATACCTCATAATTGATCGTGATGGGCAGACAAAACGTATCGGTATTACTCGTGTCCATCTCGAAGAAGATACCGCCCGTTTACTGCACCATGATGGCTACAGCCTGGTGGATATTAACCGTTCTGGCACCCCGTTGATGGAGATTGTGAGTGAGCCTGATTTGCGTTCACCAGAAGAAGCACGGCTCTATATGCAGAAACTGCGCGAAATTCTGGTGTATCTGGGTGTTTCTTCAGGACGCATGGAGGAGGGAAGCCTGCGTTGCGATGCCAACATATCCATTCGTCCTAGAGGGCAGCAGGAGTTGGGGGTCAAGACAGAGATCAAAAATATGAATAGTTTCCGTTCGGTAGAGCGGGCGCTTACATATGAAGCACAGCGCCAGGTCGAGTTGCTGCGAACTGGACAGTCTATTCATCAGGAAACACGTGGCTGGGTTGAAACAAGGGGTGTTACTGTACCACAACGAAGTAAGGAATATGCGCATGATTATCGCTACTTTCCTGAGCCAGATCTTCCGCCGTTGTTAATTAGCCGCGTTTGGGTTGAAGAGTTGCGTGCGCAACTACCAGAATTGCCTGATGCCAGACGCGCTCGTTATAAGGATGAGTATGGACTCTCAGCTCAGGATGCGAATGTATTGACGGAAGATAAAGCGCTTGGTGATTACTTTGAGCAGGTTGTAGCGGCCTCTCAAACGAATGACCGCAAAACGCGCGCAAAAGCTGCAGCTAACCTGGTGCTCAATGATATTGTACGATTGCTTAAAAACGACTCCATTTCTATACAGGAGAGTTCTCTTTCACCAGCGGCTTCGGCTAACTTGCTTGATCTGTTAGAGAAGGAACGTATAACAGGCAAACAAGCCAAAGAAGTACTGGAGGAAGCTTTTGTGTCTGGCAAAATGCCCGATCTGATTGTTAAAGAAAAGAGGATTGAACCACCTATAAGTGATCAGAGTGCGTTGGAACGAATTGTAGAGGAGGTGATAGCCAACAATTCCAAGGCAGCAAATGACTATCGAGCTGGCAAAACAAATGCATTGGAGCGTTTGAGTGGTCAGGTGATGAAGCAGACCCGCGGCCAGGCGAAGGCCGATAGTGTTCGACCAATACTCATAGAAAAACTGGACGAGACGCCAACCAGCTAAACGGTGTTTCGTTCCTTTGAAAAGGAGAAATGCAGACCATGCACGATGAAGTGAAGTCTGCCGCATTGAATCCCTATCATATGGCAGTTCAGCAATTCGAAGCAGCCGCTGACAAAATCAAACTCTCAGAAGATATGCGAGAGATTCTGCGACAACCCAAGCGTGAACTTACAGTCAATTTTCCGGTTCGACTCGATAATGGGAGGGTTAAAACCTTTACAGGTTATCGCGTTCAGCATAACGTCAACCGTGGCCCGGCCAAAGGTGGCATTCGTTACGGTCCTGATGTTACACTCGACGAAGTCAAAGCGCTTGCTATGTGGATGACCTGGAAATGTGCGGTCGTAGGTATACCTTACGGTGGAGCGAAAGGCGGCGTTATTTGTGATCCCAAGCAGATGAGCCCTAGCGAATTGGAGCGTCTCACTCGCCGCTATGCGACTGAGATCTCTATCATTATTGGGCCACATAGCGACATTCCAGCCCCTGATGTCAACACGAATGCTCAAGTGATGGGGTGGATCATGGACACATATTCCATGCACGAAGGCTACTCTATACCCGCAGTAGTCACAGGCAAACCCCTTTCTATCGGCGGAAGCGAGGGTCGTAACGATGCCACCGCTACAGGTGTTTTGTTTGTTACTCGCCAGGCCGCGAAGCGTATCGGCATGCCATTGCTGGGCGCTCGTGTGAGTATCCAGGGC
>JBKPBA010000023.1:0-3943 GCA_046726675.1 Chloroflexota bacterium | reverse complement strand
CCCCTTTAATGCTGGTCGTTGGAGCCATAGCAATCTGGCTCTTGCTTGTACTTGTATAGGAGGAAATCCATGCGCGTTCTTTGCTGCCTGGATGGCACGAATATCGAATCCATAAGCAGGGCGCTCTCTACGCTGGTCACTGCTGACGAGCGCACTATTGGACTGCTCTATGTCACCGATATTGGCCCTCATCACGAAATCGAGCGCAAACGCGAGGGACTGTTGTACCCACGCCATCCGAGCGGACCATTACAGGAAAAAATCCAGCAAGCAGAGGTGGCTGCGGCACAGGATATCTTGCAGGAGGGCTTACGCTACATTCCCAACGCGCAAACGTTCTCGCGTGAAGGGAAGCCAGAGCGTGAGATCATCCAGTGCGCTGCTGAGTGGAATGCCACCCTGATTGTCATCTGTTCTCGCTCTCCAGCGTTTGGAGGGCCTGCTCTAGGACCTAAGTCGGTGGGGCACGTGGCTCGCTTTGTCCTGGATCATGCTCCTTGCCCTGTGCTCCTCATCCGTTCTCCAATGAGCGAGAAGGCTTTCCTACCATCTGACAGACATTCATAAATTAAGAAGCCTCCTGGCTTGCAGCTATAAAGTTGATGGGCTTGCAATTTCCAGAAAAAAGTGCCTATACTAATAGCAGAGAAACGTAGAGCAACTTTCTGGCGATGAAGCTCGCCTACCGCCTTGTGCTGATAGCTTCTAGCACCCGATCACCAAGTGTATCGGCTGTTAGAGGCGTTTTTTATACCCAGCCTTTCTGACAAGCAGGGGTTGATTCCTGTTATGTCCCTGTCGATACAAAGTTCTCTGGTAGCAGGGGTGACCTTAGGATATTGCCTGAATGGGTCATATGAAAGGAAGAAACACCATGAACCAGCACAATACTATCTCCAAAGGACCTGCCATGTATCTCAGCGTTGCAGGCCATTCAGAAACGGGGAGGTTGCTCGAGTGCAATGCAGATGCATATGTACTCTATGACCTGTCAGATTCGCAACAAGCAGAGCATTTCGGCAGATTGTACCTGCTTGCCGATGGCACGGGAAACCATGCCGCAGGTGAGCTTGCCAGTCGTATTGCCGTCGAAACGATTCCCGCCATCTATTATCAGCAGGGCGATAGCGATTCTCCCCTGGTACGCTTACAGCAAGCTTTCAATGCAGCCCATACCCGTATTCGTGAGTTTGCAACCCTTCACCCAGAGTATACCGAAATGGCGACCACGTGTACGGCTGTTGTGATCAGAGGAACGCGGCTCTGGACTGCACATATTGGCGATAGCCGAGCGTATCTTGTGCGCGCCTCGTCTCGGTCTGTGCCGGCGATTACCCGCCTGACAACCGATCACTCGATGGCGGCAAGCCAGGTGCGGGCTGGGAAACTTGCCCCCGAGCAGGCGCGGCATGCCCCTGGTCGCGACATTTTTCTGCGAGCACTGGGGAAGAGTGAAGAGAACAACCCATATCCTGATTTTACCATGCGCGAGGTGCGCGCTGGTGATGTGCTTGTGCTATGCAGCGACGGTCTATGGAGCGCACTTACTGAGGAACAGCTAGCTCACATTGTCAGTACCAGGCCCTCACAGCAGGCCTGTGAAGAGTTGGTTCGACTGGCAAATGAAGCTGGAGGGGATGAGGACATCAGCGTCATCATTCTTTCCTTTTCTCAGATCTGGCATGATGGTGAACGTCTATATACAAAAAGCAGGTGAGCGGATGCAGGAAGAACCTATCAAAGAACAGCGATCACGGGATAGTGATTCCTTACGCGCAGCATGTGAGCGCGAGGGTTGTCCTGTCTGCAGGGTTGTGCTCGAGTACTTAGACCGCTTAATAGACAACTGGGAATACGAGGGATTTAGTGATGTGCAGCATCGTCATGAGCTCATCCACTCACGCGGTTTCTGTCCTTTGCATACCTGGCAATTGGCGCAGCGCAGCAACGCTTTCAGGCTTGGCTTGATCTACACTGAAATCCTGACCGATGTAGAGCAGAAGTTGGATCAAGATTACCGCAGGTTTGCTGCAACCGATGACACTGCTTCGAAGCGTGAGTCAGTACTCAAGAGATGGCGGAGAAGATGGTTTCATCCGAGAAATGAGGCTCCCACGAATGTGAATCCCAGGTTCGACCACTGTCCTTTCTGCCGTACTCGCTCGAATGTTGAGCAACGTCTCGTTTCAACGCTCGTACAGCAACTGCGATCTGAAGAGATGCGACTGCTGCTCTCCCAGTCCACTGGGCTGTGCCTGGTGCATTTGGCGCAGGTGCGTCATCAAGCAGAGGTAGAAGAACCAACGGTATTACGTCACGTACTCGACTGCCAGCTTATCTGCACTCGGCGGGTGCTGGAAGAAGTACGAGAACTCGTGCGCAAGCATGACTATCGTTTCAGTGATGAGCCACGAGGAAACGAGATGACATCCTGGAGGCGCGGAGCCGAGTTATGTGCGGGCAATCCCGGTGTTCGATGAAGCAATGGGAGGAAGAAAAAGCAGGAGATGAAGAAGCATCAGACAGGTTATGATCGTGAATCAGAGAAGCTATCGTCGATAGCACCAATGGTGATCGAAGTGCAGGTACGCCAGCCACATCGTGATTGCCCTGTGTATACCTGGGATCACGAACGGGAGTGCCTGCATGTGACGGACATCTATCATGCAGAACCAGGATTGCCCGCCGATCTCGCCTCCATCCAGTTAGAGGGGAAGCTGGAAGTGCCTGTCCTCCTGCTCGGCACACCCAGTTTTCCTCCGGGTACGTTAGCTCAAGCGCGCTTGCTTGGAGCTTTGTCCCCAACGTCTGCAGAAGAACAGGAGCATCTGTATCCATCTGATGACTGGCTCTTTGTTCTAACTGCCGAGGTAGATAGCTCACTGTCTTCCTATCAATCAGTAGAGATGCTCCCGCCAGCACAACTGAGCGCGCTAAAGGCGTACATGCGGACGCAAATGAAAGTAGAGCAGCAACAGAGTACACGGGGAATTGAGTTGCATGCTGCCGATACAGCGGCACGATGTATCCGCGAGACGCGTCTTCTCTTGAAGCGGGAACAGCGCATGCAGCCCAAGGGGAAGGGCTGGCTCAAACGTGAGGATGAAGAGCAACCCGTTGCCTGGCGTGCCATCGAGGGTTTAGCTGAAGCGCTACGTCAAGAGTTGCAGCGAGATGCACTACGTCAAGACAGCAAGTCTGGCCCTCACGCGCAGGCGGAGCATCTCATCCGCTTTGTCCCCCAGCGCTTTCAAAAGGCGCTCGCAGACCTTTTGCTCGACGATGAACGCCTGCTGGCATTTGTCGAGCGTCCTCTGCACCGTCACCGTATGGGATTGCTTGGCATGCAGACCTGGCGCTCCAACGAGGGGTTGTTCCTCGTTACGGATCGACAGGTGCTTTGGCTGCGCGATTTTATGGCACCAGGGAGTGGCTTCTTGCCCGGAGGCTATATCGCGCATATGGCACCGCTAGAGCGACTGCAGGCGATTACTATCCTTCCTGCCGGAAATGCCCCGGATGAGCTCGCCGGTCGCTTGGAGTCAAAAGACTCACCGTACCTGCGCCTGGTCATGGAAGTGGCGAACTGCACGGGAAGGGAACTCTTCGCCGTCGAGTTTCCACCAAAGGCCGAGATGGAAAAAGCGCTGGCACACCTGGGCGGCATGCTCCGTTCGTTCCTGCCATACCCGAAAGGTCTGGATGACCAACGTGTGCGGCGTTTACCATCGGTTGAGGCCTGGCTCCCTCGTGGCGCTGAGGCCGAGCAGCTCACAGGCCTGGGTGGAATTGTCCCCACTGCTATCGCCGGGCGGCTAGAGCAGCGGCTCTCAAGCCAGTTGAAGAGGGAAGAGCTACTGGTTTCAGCACTCATCCCATCTCTGGAGGATTATAAGAGCCCGGCGCGCCTGGTAGCGCTCACACGGTCCGCGCTGCTCGTGAT
>JBKPBA010000022.1:0-8583 GCA_046726675.1 Chloroflexota bacterium | reverse complement strand
AGGTAGAACTTATCAGTGCCAGAGCAACAAAACGAACAACACAGGCCTTTAGTAGGTGTCTCGGTTCTGATTAAAAATGGTGACCGGATCCTACTGGAAAAACGAGATAAAGATCCGGGTAGGGGGGCCTGGAAAGCTCCTGGTGGTCATTTGGAGTTTGGAGAGAATCCAGAAGAGACAGCCACTCGCGAAGTAGAAGAAGAGGTTGGTGTAAAGATGAGCAACCTCAAGTTCAGAGTAATAACTAACGACGTTTTTGAGGATGGTTCAAAGCATTACATCACGATCTGGATGGAGGCTAATTATGAATCTGGAGAACCAAAGGTCAAAGCTCCTTATGAAGAGTCGGAAATTGGTTGGTTTACCTGGGATTCCTTGCCACAACCGCTCTACTTACCCATTAGACATCTACTTGAAGGTAAGACCTATCCATCGCAGACAACCGAATCAAAGATAGGAGCAGCCATAGAAACTTCGCCAATATTGCCCGGTGCCGGTGCGGAAGCTCTAAAAGCCGATCCATCGATACCGCATGCGAGACATGTACGAGATCTCCGTCCAGGTGTAGGTGAGTCAGTAGAGTGAAATCTAATATAACTCAGTTCGAAAAAAGAAGGCTGAGACGGGTTTTTTCAGTCTCCTTTTCACTCGGCTAGCTGAGAACCTCTGCTGAATAATAGGAAACCTGGTTTGGAACATTCATCTGTTCGCTACTGGCACCACTATGATGTTGCCGGAAGAGATCATTCTTCAAATATTCATCCAGTGCTTCCTTGGTAGCCCAACGCGAAACAGCATGGATAGTACCATCTTCAGCCGTCCACAATTCCAACCCGAGAAAACCGCTAAAGCGTTTCATTCCTGGAGCTGCATGCTTAAAGCCCTCGATGATTGCTTGTGCTTGACCCGCTGGCGCGGCAATACGATTTACGGCGATATACATTGTTCTTCTCCTTGTTATTTGTCAATCTCAAAGTATTGCTCAATCAACTCAAAATGTTCCGCATCGTGCTCGCAGATGGAGGCAACTATGCTACATAATGGCTCAGTGACGCCTTCATCCCAGGGCAGACGTACCTCTTCCTGTAGTTTATTGTCATTGAGTACGTCAGCGATGAGATGCGTGAAGTGCATCTGAGTCTCTTCCCAATAGTTGCGTACCTCGGGCAGCGATAGCTCTTTATCCATTTCACGTGCCTGTGCATTGGCCTCGTCTCCCGGTGGTGTAACAGGGGGAAGTGGCTGATCATGAGTGTAGGCGACGATAAGTTTTTGTGTTGCCGCCTTCCAGTGGCTCATATGCGACAGGAAATCCTTAACCGACCATCCCTGGGGTGTAAACGCGATTTGTTGTTGCTCTTCATTCAGACGATTGATAAGCTTCAGAAAGCGTGCATGATCATCCTGAAAGGAATCTAAAAGGCCTTGCTGCGTAGGACGTTGTGTGGTCAAGATCTCTGCTCCTTTCCTTCTATCATTAGATTAGCCGAGTAGGTTACGCCTCTTAATATTGCTAGTGTTGAATGCATCCCGAGCAAACAAGCGGAGCGAATCCAATTTCGCTGCATCCTAAGAAGACAAGCAAGTGAGAGTATTCTATCACACAGCGCTGTTTGTTCGCTGAAGCTGCCAGACGGCGCCCTCTATTGAGCTACATGGTAGAACGTACGCCATATGATTTGTACTGACTGTCGCATTCTTGAAATGAAATAAGTTGGATTTTGCAAAACAGAACATGAGTTGACATTACCATGATAATGTATCAATAGATAGAGGGAGACTGACTATGAAGATATCTAAACGTGCTAAAGTGCTTCTAACTGCTATTGGAATTCCACTTTTGTTTGTGATTGCATTTATCCTGGTCATTGCTGCCTACAATAGTTTCCATAAACCACCTGAAGTGGATATGATGAAAACTGGCTTTGTACCGCAGAAATTAGAAATTACAGAAGGCCAAACGATTCACTTCGTAAATCGCTCATCGACAATTACCCAGGTTCTTTGTCTTGGTACTGATAAGCGCTGTGATCCCTATGCTGTTCTCCCACGCGGACTAAAAAGTCCGGGGATTCGGATCGCTCCTGATCAAGCTAAAGACGTTGTATTCGATTTCTATGGTACTTTTCATGTCACCAGCATAGTGGTACCGGGGATGAATCTGACGGTTACTGTTGATTCTGCTACTTGATTTAGGAAAGGGAGAGTCTATTATCTGAAGCGAAGGATTTAACTCTTAAAAAACTTTCGTCGCTGTCATCATTTCGTCTTGCTCTGCACGGCGGCTTTTCCGATCTGGGCCGACACTTGTTGGGGAATCAAATTATAGTGCTGCGGATCAAAATGGCGTGTCCTGCGCCAGTACTCAAAGGTAAACCCAGGCCAGAGCGTTGTGTTGTGTCCATTGGCATCGAGATACCAACTCTTGCACCCCGAGGTCCAGACGGTGCCTTTCATCCGCTTTTGCATCTCTTTATTGAAAGCTTCCTGAATCTCCGGTCGTATCTCGACTACCCCCAGGTTTCGCCGATCCATCGTGCGCAGGCAGTCCAGTATGTAGTTCAGTTGGGACTCGATCATGAAGACCATGGAATTGTGACCCAGGCCAGTATTTGGACCAATGAGCAAGAACAGATTGGGAAACCCCGCGATGGTCGTCCCGAAATAGGCGCTGGAGCCGGCATGCCAGTGGTCAGCGAGTGATTGTCCGTCGCGTCCACGTATGTACTGAGGAAGCTGAGAGTCGGTTACGTGAAAGCCGGTCCCGAAAATGATCGCGTCGATCTCGTGCTCAAGACCGTCTTCGGTTACGATGCTGTTCGCTCGCACCACGCGAATCCTGTCTGTGATGACCTCAACGTTGGGCTGGGTAAGTGCGGGATAAAAATCATCGGACAGCAGAACGCGCTTACAGCCTATTGTGTACTGAGGCGTGAGCTTTTCCCGGAGCACAGGGTCCTTCATCTGCTTTTCCAGGTAACCTCGTGAGAGTCGCATGCCGGTCTCCAATATATTGGAACGATAGATAAAGCCTAGTGCTATTAACTCCTGTTGCCAGTAGATTTTTGTGCGCAATAAGCGCTGGGTGAAAGGCATGATACGAAACATTGCACGCTGCCAGGAGGGGATACGGTGATCATGACGGGGTAGAATCCAGGGCGGTGTGCGCAGAAATAGAGACAGGCGCTTGACTTGTGGCTGGATCCTCGGAACAAACTGAATCGATGATGCCCCTGTCCCTATCACAGCCACGCGCTTCCCTGTAAGGTCGTAGTCGTGATTCCACTGCGCCGAGTGGAACTTGACCCCCTCGAAGTGTTCAATACCTGGAATGAGCGGAAAAGATGGCTCACTGAGTGGGCCGTTGCCGAGAATGAGGATGTTGGCAGTAAGCTGACCTTGTGTGGTGCTGATGTGCCAGCGTTGCTCTTCTTCATTCCAAGAAGCTTCAAGCAATTTGTTGTTCCAAAGAATGTGAGGAAGGATGCCATAACGCATCGCGCAGCGGCGTAAATAGTCCCAAATCTCGCGCTGCGGAGAGTACGCACGGCTCCAATAGGGATTGAGCGCGAAAGAGAAGGAGTACAGGTGTGAACGGATATCGCACGCACAGCCAGGATAGGTGTTGTCGCGCCATGTCCCGCCGATGTCTGCTGCCTGCTCGATCACCACAAAGTCTTCCTGACCACTTTGCTTAAGTCGAATCGCCATTCCCAGTCCAGAGAACCCGGTTCCCAGGATAATCACATGCACATGTCGTATACTTGTTTCATCTTCAGATGATTCACTTGGAAAGGTTTGCTGTTGATTATCAGGAAGTGTTTTGCTGCCGCTGCCTGCAAAAACCCGGGACATGATTGCTTCCTCCAAGGATTGACTGCTAGATTGTTGTATATGTTGTAACAAAGAGTATATCATATTCTCTTCTTTATCGAATATACCGCTCACATACCGCTCATTTTGAGCGGGATTTCTTTAGCTCAACTAGTGTTTGCTTGTGTATGCAGTGTTGAGGCTAATATATGTTTCAGTAAAGGTTTGTGTGTAAAGATTTGTGACTTCCTGCTCATTGCCCAGGAGTGAGGCTTTTAGGAACAGAAGTACAAATCCATGCTGGTAGAACTGGTTGGCCTCGAATTGTGCGAGGCTGTGTATGCGCTCTAGCTCTACTCGGACGGATTGATCTTGTTGATGCTCTGCAAAGAGGGCGTGCGCATCTTTGTGAGCGTGTTGTCGTATGAAACTTTCGAGCCGCATTGGTTGTTCACTTATGCCTTTTGTGAAGGTATTTTCTCTCTGAGAAGTATACATCTGTTGTCACTTATCCGATAGCATGCGAATTTGTTGGACTATTGTTTTTCAGAAAATGAGGCATTATCATGCTGAAAAGGGGAGTGATTGATCTCGCTGATAGTCGATAATCCTTGCATTTTCTAAAAATACTTCATTAGAGAATTGCTGATGAGTATTGAATGGAGAAGCATCGTTGCAGAGATCAGCGATGCATCCTCAAGAAAGAAAGGGAATTGATGCAGAAAGAATCGTTAGTTGCAATCGTGACAGGAGCTAATCGTGGAATTGGTCTTGAGGTGGTCCGCCAACTGGCAAGAAGAGGGATGCGAGTCGTCTTAGGCTCACGCGATCTTGAGAAAGGGGAAGCGGCTGCACGTTCACTCTCACGCGAAGGAGTAACTGTGTTCCCGCATCAACTTGATGTCACCGATCAAAAGAGTATTGATCGACTGCTGAGAGCTGTCACTACCGAATTTGGACAACTTGATGTGCTGGTGAACAACGCTGGCATCTTGTATGATACCTGGCAACAGGGCATAACGGCTGATTTAAACGTGGTCCACACAGCGTTGGAGACCAATCTGTTCGGAGCCTGGCGTATGTGTCAGACATTTCTGCCTTTACTACGCCAGAGCCAAGCGGGTCGCGTCGTAAATGTGTCTAGTGAGAGCGGATCGCTTGCGAGTATGGGAGGAGGAACACCCGCCTATAGTATCTCGAAAGCCGCACTCAACGCACTCACCCGTATCCTGGCGGCTGAACTTTCAGAAACAGGGATTCTGGTGAATGCGGTCTGTCCCGGCTGGGTAGCCACCGACATGGGTGGAGCAGGCGGGCGTCCCGTCTCACAAGGAGCAGCAGGCATTGTCTGGGCCGCAACACTGCCCGACAACGGGCCAACGGGTGGATTTTTCCGAGATGGGAAAAGATTACCCTGGTGAGGAACCTTATGAAACAGCTTCGTCTTTCTCTTCTGGGATTTGGCACCGTTGGCCAGTGGCTAGCCGAGGCATTGCACCACCGACAAGCATGGTTGCGACAAGAGTTTGACCTTGTCATAACCATCATCAGTGTTGCTACGGCTCATCACGGCTTTATCTACCGTGGAGACGGGCTGGATATTCCCACCTTACTCAAACTGGTAGACGCCCACCAGCCTCTCACAGCCCATCCATGGATAACTCATTGGGCGAACATCCTGGAGGGATTGCAGGCAACCGGGGGATGTCCTGGCTGAGGCAACTGGAGCGACTCTGCGCAATGGAGAATCGGGCCTGAGCTATATTCGCGTTGCGCTGGCGCTCGGTATGCACGTGGTGACCTCAAGCAAAGGGCCCATGGCCCTGGCTGGGCTGGATCTCCTCTCCCTGGCACGAGCGCATGCTGTTCAGTGGCGAATAGAGTCAACCGTTATGTCGAGGACGCCCGTCCTCAGTACCATTCGTGAGGGGATGGAGGGAACGAACATCCGAGCCATCCGTGGCGTCCTCAATAGCACGGTGAACTTCATCCTCAGTGCCATGGCAACGGGTTGCGACTATGCAGAGGCACTCGCGCAAGCGCAGAGGCAGGGCTATGCTGAATCCGACCCAACGGATGATGTGGGGGATGTGACGTGACAGCAGAAAGTGTCGCTGTTTTTGCACCTCTTCGTGTCTCTTCTCAAGCGTGTTTACAGTGTTGAGTTAAAAAACCTGTTGTTGTAACTCATAAAATGTGTTTTGCCCGTTAGAACGTGATGTGTTGTTCACCGAACAACACAGCGGCCACCCACTGAGGGCAGCCGCTCTTTTAGTTGCGCTATGCGTTACTTGGTCTTGGACGTTGTGGTTGATGGTACGAGCTTGCGAACATCGGAGATGGCACTATCAAGTACCGCTATCTCGTCTGGGCCGATAGTAGCGGTATGGGACAGGAGTTCGGCGACCTTGGCGAGTTGGCGAAGCGTGGATTGTAAAGTGCTGGCTTTTTGCGTGGCTGGCTTCTTTTCGCTGGTGGGTTGCGCTTGATACGTTGCGACCTTTGTACTGAACTGAGAAACGGCAGTAGAGTCGGCTTGCCAGTTGCCATTCCCTGACCATTATCAGAGGTGGGGGAGTTCTGTGTTACAGTGCATACCTCTCACGTAGACGGAAGCAATGCGTCGAGTCACCTGTCTTGATGTTATAACCCCATAGATGCCATATGCTGGAGGCGTCAAGTCCAAAGATACTCACAACATCTTCCATACTTAATTTACCAGGATCAGTGCGAGACCGACCGTTAAGGCGAGCCATTTGAATGAGGGTGTGTGCGGGTTGTAAGCGAAAAGGCAGGCTGTTGTGCATTAAGTCATTATTTAGAACCTTCAGTGTGACATCTATTATGTCTTTCGTCTGTACCTGATTATCCAGATTAACCATGAGTTTCACAATGGGCGTTAGTGGTGTAGTACAAAGGATAGTTTCACCATCGGACAACTGAGATGCGGCCTGAATAATACCCTCAGTGGTTAAACCACTGCTGTTATCAACGAGCATTTTATGCAGCCTCAATTCGGCGGGCGAGTCAGGTAACATGGTTGATATTCCTTTCTAGTGTCAATACTCAACGATAGGACAATGTAAGGAAAACTCGAATTGCCAATGGAATATTAGAAAAGGTTCTTATTAAGTTTGTAGGCATATGGAGACACAAAAAATGCTGTCATAATATACCTAGACAGGATTAGTTACGGTGCTATGGGTTCAAATAAGCAGTATCATAAAGCGGCCATGCACCTACAAAGTCTCCATCATCCCACATACCCGCCTTGTCTATCTTGTCTTCGGTCTTACTGGTCAGGTTGCACCCTGCAATAACCTTGTTATTGTCGATGAAAGTTATATCAACCTCAGATAGTGGTGACTTGATAAATGTTTGGCTGCCATTATTATTGATTGTGCTTTTTAATCCCCACCATATCGCTTGTTGGATATTAAAGCAAGTAAATTGTATATCATTCAACTGGCCCATATCGTACTTACTTGGTGCTACGTTAGTTATATCGTCTCTCACCCAAGTAACACCATCAGTAGTACCTGTATGGACTATTGCACCAACCGATGACTCTCCCACGGCTGCATCCTGAATGGTTGCAAACTGTACGCAAGGAGTGTTTGTAGCATGTTCATTGCACACAGGATTTGAAGTAGGTGTTACTCTTACTACCTTTTTAGTCGGCTGTATTGTAGGTACTGGACTTACAACCTGTTTCGTTGATTGTGTACTTGTTGATATTACCTCAGACGAAGCGGTTTTGTTATTTGTCTGAGATGGTACTGTTACAGCGGCATATATGATGGAAAACACTGTGAGGATGCATAATGCCGCTGCTGCTATCCAAACTATTCTTATCTTCATGATTATACCTTGTGTTCTGCTCTACCACATCCGTATTCTTGTCTATTTCTGTATGGCCGTGGTATCCCATTCATACTCTTACTCATCCATACACTATATGATAGAACTTATATCATCTGGTATATTAGGAAATCCTACTTATTGACCTATTCCCTTATCGTAGTATCCAATTTGACTAGCAACAATCTAATACAATCAGATACGCCTGGATAATCCATCTCGTTATTATCTGGAAAACTATTGAGAGTTGGCGGCTTCTCCCCCCACAATAACTTGATTTGTATGCATGGCTGTTCAATGGATTGTGTGTTTAGTTTCACTAATGCCTTATGATAACCTGTTCGTCAAGTCTTTTTTCTACTCTTTTAATTTCGTCTTTCAGTCTCCATCCGAACTCTTCACTATAATCAAATACAGCCAAATACTGATTATTAAAAAGGTCGCTGTAAGTAACCATAAGGCGGAGATAACCAAACACACCTTGAGGGAAAACGGTAACACCCTCAAACTCATTCGTTGGGTATTTAAGTTTGCCATCTGCCTTGAAATCAAACGGAGTAGGATAATCGGCGTCATGGACTATAATTTTAGCAGTAGCCAGGCATAAGATTTCTGGAAAATCGTCTAGTCCCACAATACCATAAACATTAAGCGCAACTCCTGCGCCTTTGTTTGTCATACTAAGACCAAAGTGTTGATTGCCTATACTACGTAGAATTAAAGAGTGTGAAGAAGGATTGGTTACTGAAATGACTATAGGCTTGTGTTGATTATACAGAGCTTCTTGCGCTTGCCTTTCACTCGCCTCTATTTGTCGATTTACAGCCTCAATGGTATCTTTTGTCTGTTTTTCACTTGCATCTCTCTGTCTTTGTATAGCTTCTATAGCCTCCCTAGACTGTCTATCAC
>JBKPBA010000021.1:0-10847 GCA_046726675.1 Chloroflexota bacterium | reverse complement strand
CATCAAGACGGTGCGTCCAACCACCAGAGTATCGATTGCTCGTAACACCTCAACCTCTGCTTCGACGTCCAGGCTGGCGGTTGGCTCGTCCAGTACCAGGATGGGCGAATTCGTCAGAATAGCACGTGTGATTGCTAAGCGTTGCCTCTGTCCGCCTGAGAAATTCTTTCCTCGTTCGCGTACCTTTGTTTCGTAGCCATCAGGCAAATCCATGATTGTATCGTGGATGTGCGCTTGTTTTGCTGCCGCTACAATCTCATCATACGTAGCTTCTGGTCGCCCTAACTTGATATTCTCAAGGATGGTTCCCTCGAACAACACCGATTCCTGCAATACCTGGCTGACATTGCGGCGTAATATAGAGAGTGGGATAGTGCGATTATCGAGGCCGTCGATTCTGACGCTTCCTCGATTGACTTCGTAAAAGCGAGGGATCAACTTGATCAGGGTCGTTTTGCCACCACCGGACAGGCCGACGAGTGCAACTTTTTTGCCCGCGGCAATATGCAGGTTGATGCCTTTGAGAATAGGGTGTTCTGGCGTGTAGCCAAAGACGACGCTTTGAAAGAGGATATCGCCTCTCAGCCGCTGTGGGCCGTTGTAAGGGACTGTACTCTCAGTGAGTTCAGGGGCTTGATCGAGTACCTCTTGCATGCGCTCGGCTCCAGCCGCGGCACTTGTGGCGACATTGGCTAGCTTGGAAAGATCTTTCATTGGTTGGAAGAATTTTGCCAGGAAACCAAGGAAAAGGGTCAGGGTGCCAACAGTGATTCCAGGATTGGCCACGACGTTGACGATGGGGAAGCTACCGGTCAATAAAGCGATGGATCCCATCCCAATGATGAAGGCAGTGCCAACTGTTACTAAAACATTCACAACCGGAGTAAATTGTGCCTGTAGTCCGCCTGCGTCAAGCCCTGCCTGGCGGCTCTTGCCAACGTACTTATTAAAGCGCATAGCTTCACGATCTTCCAGCGAAAAGGCTTTCAGCACAGTAATAGCGCCGACGTCCTCCGCGGCAACGTCCGCTACTTCTCCAAGGGCCTTGGATGCTCTTTTGGCTGCAGCCTTGATGCCTCTTTGGTAGGAGAAGATAATAACGAAGAGAGCCGGTAGGAGAACTATTGAGCTGATCGCTAGTTGATACTGGGTTGTCCACATAAAATAAACGGCAACCACCAGGATTAAGACATCTCCCAGCGCGTCTACGAGGCCGTCCGTGACTACCTTTTCGACGTTGGCAATGTCACCCGTGATACGCTGAACAAGATCACCTTTCTTTTGTTTGCCATGCCAGTCCAGTGAGAGGCGCTGTAACTGGTCGAAGAGTTTCTTGCGCAGCCGTGCTGAAAGATTTTGCGCAACCCGAGATGTCAGGAAGAGTTGAAAGTATATGAGTATCGCATCTAGTAAACCAAGTACCACGAATACGATTAATAAGTAAGTGACGATGGTAGCACTACTATGTGGAGCAGGGCTGAACAAGTTGAGAATAAGGTTTGATGGAGGACTTGGCTCCTTGGATGGAGGTGGGACCCCAGGTGTAGTATGTAGAGGAGGTGAAAGTACATTAACGATGTCCTTGAATACAACAATACCGTAAGAAGAGGCTAGTACCTCGAAGATGGTCGCTACAAAAATCAAAAAAACGAGAAATCGGTATCCCCCGAGATTTCTAAACAGAAAACGAATCAGGAACAACATGTGTTTTCCCTCCTTGGAATGCCTAATTACTTACTTGATTTAGCGACGGAACCGGGGCAAAGGGACAACACAAAAAATCCGAAGGGCATAGTTGGGAACAAACTTTACCATAGATAAAGCATATATGAGGCGTGTTGAGATTGTCAAGTATGAATCAAGCCAGCTATCCGGATCATTCATAGGTCCTGATTTGTTATGATCGTGTCGCCCACTCCCTCCACACTTTGTTATATAATACCCACAATTACTCATCCAGTTCAGGACACTACCAAGGGACGAGTACCGGGCTTCTTATAATACCTCTATCGCTGGTTTTGTCCTACATATTTATAGCAATGGAGTAATCTTTATGCCCACTTCTGCTCGTCGAATCTCAACGTTTGGCACAACCGTCTTCACCGAAATAAATTTGCTTGCACAGCAATATAATGCGCTGAATCTCGGACAAGGAAAGCCTGACTTTGATACACCGTCAGATATTGTTCAGCAACTGTTGCAGGCGGCGCAGGCAGGGCAGTATAACCAGTATGCGCCCGGTCCTGGAACAGCATCTCTTCGCCAGGCGATTGTCGATCACGCGGCACGCTTCTACGATACAGAGATCGACCCGGCAAAGGGAGTCATCGTTACATCTGGGGCGACTGAAGGCATCTTCGCTGCCATCCTGGGGCTTGTCGACACCGGTGACGAGGTGATCGTTATCGAGCCATTCTACGATTCCTATGTGCCAGATATCCTGATGGCAAATGCCATACCAGTCTGCGTGCCGCTGCATCCTCCAACCTGGACGTTTGACCCGGATGAACTACGCCAGGCCTTTAGTAAGAAAACGCGCGCACTCATTTCGAATACCCCACAAAACCCCAGTGGGCGTGTCTTTACGCGCCAGGAATTGACCATGATCGCCGAGCTATGCATCGAGCACGATGTGACAGTGATTGCCGATGAAGTGTATGAACACCTGATCTTTGCGCCTGCGCAGCATATCCCTATTGCCACACTCCCAGGTATGTTTGAACGTACGGTTACCGTAAGTAGCGCCGGGAAGTTGTTCAGCGTGACGGGCTGGAAAGTCGGCTGGGTGTATGGCCCTCCTGATCTGGTACAAGGTGTATTGGGTGCACATCAATTTGTGACTTTCGCGGTACATCATCCCTCACAGGAGGCGATTGCGTACGCGCTCAATCTCCCCGATACCTACTATGAGACATTCCAGGCCATGTATGAGAAGAAACGCCAGTTGATACTCGCCGCGCTTGATGGTGCGGGACTTAAAAGCTTTGTGCCTGAAGGGACCTACTTCGTTATGGCGGATTATTCAGGTGTGTTTGATGGGACACCGCTGGAATTTACACGCTATCTGACAAAAGATATAGGTGTAGCGTGTATTCCGCCAGAATCATTTTACAGCCCAGAACATGCACATATCGGACATGGCTACGCACGCTTTGCTTTCTGTAAGAGTGACGAGATGCTCCAACAAGTGGGTGAGAGATTAGCGAAATTGCGGTAATGTCTGCATGCAATGTAGGGGCGACCCTCGCGGTCGCCCGGCTACTTCTTACGAATCTCCCATTTGAGCATATTGCCATCTGGCTCTAATCGGCGCATCCCTACTTTTTCGAGCACTTTAATAGAGCCAATGTTATCATCGCGACATGTTGCAGTAATAACCTTGATGCTCTTCTCTTGTAATGCCCATGCGATAAGGCTGCATGCCATTTCGGTTGCGTAACCTTGATTGCGGTATTCAGGAACGATGCTATACCCTACCTCGACAACCCCATCTTGATCTGGCCCTCCCATGAATCCTATATCGCCAATCACTGCCTGTTCCGATGTATGGATAGCGATCCAGTCCCAGGCAGGTTCAGATGGCGCTTTTTCCATGTTTTCCACAAAGAAAGGCAAGGCTTCTACCATATCAGGTCCTGGCCAGTGCTCAGGTACATGCACTCCAAGCATTTCAACAAGCCTGGCTCTATCATTCATGGCTGCCTTTTTGAGGTCCAGCGAGAATGGAATGAGCTGCATGCGTTTCGTTTCTAGTGTTGCCACAACGATTCCTCCTTTTATGTCATAATAACTACATGATTGAAGTCTATCCAAACTTATATATCGGCTCCAGGAACGATTACGAAACCCTCGTCTCGGGCCAGCCAGGCTGGGCCATCGTTCATGCTTGCAAAGAATACCATCGCAGCACCGTTGGATATAAGCTATGGAACGTTCCCAGGCATCATCCGGAATACTTGCTTGCACGCAGGGAGAACAGAATAATGCTCTGCTTACTCGATCTACCCGTCTCCCAGTTTATCAAGAAGGAAATGATAGATCAAACGCTGGATTTCATCGACCAGGCATATAGCAGCGGGTTGAAGGTGATGATTCACTGCATGTATGGCCGTTCACGCAGCCCCTCCATCACCATGCTGTACCTGGCAACCAGGCTACATGTGCTCTCAACAGATTCATTTGAAGCCACCGAAGAGCAATTCAGAAATTTATATCCAAAGTATCATCCGAATAGAGGTATTCGGGAACATCTGCGTCGCAATTGGCAGCAGTATTGTACAGATGGGAAAAGTATTAAATTATGAATGGTTATCGTTCAGTCCGTTTATGGCAGCTTAAATCAGGAGCATCTGCGCGCGAGCTTGAAGAACTGGTGACTTCCGGTGTACTGGAAATGCAGCGCTGGATACCGGGCGTACAGAGCCTTTCGCTGGTACGCCTGGATGGGGAACCTACCGGACGTTATCTTATGATTACCAATTTTATTGATTGCGAAGCTTACCGGCGTTGGCGGCAAATTGAAGAGGAGGGACCTGATTACTGGGAGCGTTATGCCTCGATTCTGATGCACTGGGAACAACTGGCTAAGCTGATCGAGGAGTATCACGGGGAAATGGTGAGTGATCTTACTATCTAGTACCTCTAGCCATAATTGATGCAAGCTGGTATATTAAGAAACAAATAACGTGAGGTATTAGGGACACGCCACTCAGAGGGTTGGCGGCTGATCCAGGTGAAGGCATGGTAACTCAAAATTATGGTGCACTACGTGTAGTGCGGGTCAGGCCGGCGCGATCCCCTGACGGTTCCATGAATGCCGCGGCGAAATATCCCACTGGTTGGTTGCCAGAAGAGGGACTCGTGCATGTGCTCACGCAACATGAAACAAGCATTGGACGCGCTCTCAATAATGATATCGTGTTGATGGATCCGACCGTCTCACGTGAGCATGCCCGCCTCGTGTTGGATCGTGATGGCTGGCATATCATCAATCTGACCGCCCAAAATATCGTGCGTGTCAATGGCCGACCGGTGCCGAGTGGTTCGAGTCTTCCTATGCATCCCCAGGACGTGCTCATTCTTGGCAGCACTATGCTCCAGTTGATAGCTCCCCAAAATCTACAGATCGCGAGGTCTGACGAGCATGATCTCCTCAATGATATTACCCAGGTTTACCCATCGCGGGGTAAGCCGCAGCCTGCCTCCAATGTGACGGCTATTGAGCAGCGACGGCAAACTCCATCGTCTCTTCCCCCCCCACCTCTATCGCGGTATCCACAGTCACCTTCTCAGTCATCGCTGTCAGGTTCTTTTAATGGGGATGCGAAAGCAACCCCTGTGATGCAAAGTAGCCTCGCACAACCACCAGGGCAATTCCCGCTTCCTGTACAACCTGACCCCGAACACGAAGCTCAACAGTGGGGAGATGACGAAGGCTTGCTCGGAGCAAGTGTAACGATGCATTTCGCCTTGCCACAACGGATGGGTATACGCACTCGCTGGCTGATTGCAGGTATCGGCTTAGCAATTCTTGTAATTAGCGCTTCGATAACCATTATCTTGAATAGTATCCTTGGTATTGCTGCGTTGACCCAGAACGGTACTTCTAGCATCATCGCGGCTCTAACGATACCGATCATACCCGTTGTAGGTATTTTTCTGCTCGTCAACTTCATGGATCGCTATGAACACGAACCCTGGTATTTGCGCCTGGCTGCCTTTTTATGGGGAGCCATTATTGCTATCCCACCCGCGCTTTTTATCGAGGGAAATGTAGACAGGATTCTGCAAAATCTGCTCGATCCAAACACCACCAACGAGGTGCTGCGTATAGCCTTGCAGGGGCTTAATGCAGGGGTCACAGAAGAGACAATCAAGGGATTAGGTCTCCTGTTGCTCTTCTTCGTTCTGCGCGATGAATTCGATGACGTAGTGGATGGCATTATCTATGGCGCATTGATTGGCGCGGGCTTTGCCATGATCGAGAACTTCAGGTATTTTGCGCTCGACTCCAAGAACTTCCTGGTATTCCTGATTGTTGGCAGAATCATCCTCGGTTGGCTCGGCCATTCGACCTTCATCGCTTGTTTTGGCGCGGCGCTTGGCTACGTCCGTTATACCCGTGTGCGCTGGAAGCAAATTGTCATACCCCTGCTTGGTTTTCTGATAGCCGTGGGAATGCACAGTTTCTTTGATTTTGTCGATTTTCAGGCCAGTGCTGCCATTCGCAACGCCGATGGAAACGCCACTGTCGTCAATTATGCCTTGATTGCTATCGTCGGCAACTATCTTCCTCCATTTCTAGCGCAGATTGGTCTCCTCTATATCCTCATCAGGGCGTTGGCTCACGAGGCCGCTATTATCCGAGAATTTCTGGCTGTTGAAGTAAGCAACGGCATTGTCACCGTGGGCGAATATGCACTGTTGCAAAATTCATTCCAGCGCACAAGAGCTGAGCGGCAAGTATTCAAGAGAAGCGGTTACAGGCAATGGGTGCGTGTCAAAGATCTCTATCAGACTGAAATCGGGCTGGCTTTCCGTAAGTGGCACGTGAGCATGGGAGACAAACCCAAGCTCGGCTATCTCCAGCCAGAGGATGCCTACCGCCAGCGTATAAAGCGTTTAAGAAAAGAGATCAGATCGGCGGAGAAGCAGGGGGGATAAAGCTACTGTGTGAGGAGAGCTCTTTCTGCTTTCTTCGGCGAGCACATGCCGGGTACTCACCGGAGGAGCCTCGAGGACAGGCTACTCCGTCGAATCTGCCAGCTTGATGATGCAGCCTTCATTGCTGTGCAGGCGCAGAGCGGTTAGATCGATCTGCTTCTCACGATCGAGATGCGTCGAGAGGATGAGTTGTCCGGCGCCTGACTCTGCTAACCTCACGATCAGTTCTCGGTTCGAAAAGTTCAGAGCAATTAAGCGCCGTTGATTCCCAAACTGACGCAGGTAGACGAGACAGTCTTCAGGAACGTTGTCAAGCGGACGATAGCTGCCTCCATTGAGCGCTGGAGTCGTGCGTCGGATCTCAAGCAAAGTGCGGGTCAGCGTTAGCATCGAATGAGGATCCTCACGCTCAACAGCCACATTGACCTGCTTGTAAGCAGCAGGGATGGGAAGCCAGGGCTCAACATCGGGCAGACAAAAGCCAGCGTTGGGGCTACTGTCCCATTGCATCGGTGTGCGTTCTGGATCGCGACCAAGGCCTCTGCCAGGGACGTTCTTCTCTAAGGGGTCCTGTACACGCTGCGGCGGAATATCTCCATCGTGCATCTCAATCTCATCACCGTAGTACAGCGTTGGGGTACCACGCAGCGTAAGCAGAAGCAGCATTGCGAGACGAGCCTGAGTGGGACCAATGCGATTGACGATACGCGGCTCATCGTGATTGCCAAGCACATGGTTGGGCCAGGCCCCGGGCGGTACATTCGCCTCGAGCGCCTCCACCGACTGACGAATGGCTTGGGCATTCCATGCTGCGCTGACAAAACCAAAATTGAAAGGCATGTGTATCTCATCCAGGTTTGCACCGTAATAGCTCGCCCATTCCTTCCAGTCAAAGATATGCATTTCACCGATAACTACACGAGGTTGCTCAACACCGTAGCTATCAAGTAAACTGCGCAATGCACGATAGATGTTATGCACGTCGGGATGTCCCTTATCATATATATGAAGCTGTGAGTCGTAGTCGCCCATCGGCTTGTGCATGACCCGTTGCTGAGTGAGATTCGGGGGATTGTCGCGCAGGTGAGGGTCTTTCAGAATGAAATGGGCTGCGTCCACACGGAACCCGTCTATTCCTCGATCCAGCCAGAAGCGGATGATATCAAACATGGCGGCTTCGACTGCCGGGTTACGCCAGTTGAGGTCCGGTTGCTTTTTGAGAAACGAATGCAGGTAGTACTGACCGCTAGAGGCATCCCACTCCCAGGCAGACCCGCCCATTACGCTCAGCCAGTTGTTGGGAGGCGAGCCATCGGGCCTGGGGTCGGCCCACACATACCAATCCCGTTGAGGGTCCTGGCGCGAGCTCCGAGACGCAAGAAACCAGGGATGCTCGTCAGAAGTATGGTTGGGCACAAAATCAATGATGACTTTGAGATCATGTCGATGAGCATGCTCCAGCAGTTCATCGAACGTTGCTAAATTTCCATAGATCGGATCAACGTCGGTGTGATTGGTAATATCATAGCCCATATCAGCCATCGGTGAGCAGTAAAAGGGTGAGAGCCAGATAGCGTCTACACCGAGCCACTTGAGATACTCCAATTGAGCGAGTATTCCCTTCAGATCGCCGATACCGTCACCGTTACTATCCAGAAAGCTCCGGGGGTAAATCTGATAGATGACTCCCCGCTGCCACCAGAGTGTTTGATCTTGTGTCATAGAGATATCCTATTGGCTAAAACCTTGCTCGAGGTACTCCTGCTCCGCTTCCCACATCTCGTCAGCTCAGTATCTCACCTTTATCACTAACATACAAGCACAAAGAACTTTCCGACTTCACCAACTTGACACCCTTTCTTGCTGCGTGCTAGCATGAACGAGTGATACCTCTTTAATTCAACAAAGGAAGGGATAATTATGCGACTGGAGCGGGCTGACCTGCTGCAGATCTACTATTTGATGCGACTCACCCGAGCCATGGAAGATCGCACTCGCACGCTCTTTTTACAGGGTAGAGTCGTGGGCGGTGTCTATACTGCGCAGGGACACGAGGCCACGACGGTTGGGGCAGCATGGACGTTGGGTGATGGTGACTTCATCGTGCCGCAACACCGCGACCTTGGCATGCATCTAACACGTGGAGGCTCACCACGCGCAGTGATGACTCAATGGCTGGCTCGTGGTAATTCGCCTGCCCTCGGACGTGATGGCCAGATACATATCGGTGATATGCACCATGGCATCGTACCTATGATCAGTATGCTTGGCGAATCGCTGCCCGTGGCATGTGGCGTGGCGCTTACAATGAAGATGCGCAAGCGTTCGACCATCGTTATGGCAAGTATGGGCGATGGCGCAACAAGCACGGGACCTTTCCATGAAGCTCTGAACTTTGCCTCGGTACAGAAATTGCCCATAGTCTTCATCATCGAGAATAACGGCTATGCCTATTCAACACCA
Source organism: Chloroflexota bacterium (assembly GCA_046726675.1). GTDB lineage: Bacteria > Chloroflexota > Ktedonobacteria > Ktedonobacterales > Ktedonobacteraceae > DATMNR01. The sequence continues at coordinate 1,721 of JBKPBA010000021.1, read as the reverse complement.
ACATATCAGGAGTTCGCTATTTCAAACCTTTCCGATCGTGCTATCGCTTATGGAATACCGGGAGAAAGCGTTGATGGCAACGATGTACTCAAAGTCGTTGAGACAGTGGGGCGAGCGGTTGAGCACGTGCGCAGTGGCAAAGGTCCTGCGCTGGTAGAGTGTAAAACGTTCCGTGTGCGCGGGCACTCCGAGGCTGATAAGGCTGACTACGTGCCGAGGGAACTGCTCAAAGAATGGTTGGCGAAGGATCCAATTCCGCGCTTTGAAGAGTATCTCACTAGAGAAGAGATTTTGACGCCAGCTAACAAGGCTGAAATCGAAGAGCAGGTCAAAGCGGTGGTAGAGGATGCTGTGAATTTTGCGGAACTGAGTCCTGCGCCAGATCCGGCGACGGTGACCGACTATGTATTCGCACCTGAAGGCCCAATTGCAATTATTGGCGAGCCTGAGGCGGATGACCCGCGCTATATCAACGCGCTGGACCATCGGACAGGCAAGCCTTTCAATACCATGACCGAGACTGGAAAGCCAGCATTTGTTGCAACTGAGGAGGTTGGAAGGCGATGAGTACAGTGACCTATTTAGAAGCGATTGGCCAGGCCATGCGCGAAGAGATGCAACGTGACGAGGCTGTGTTCCTGCTAGGCGAAGATGTAGGCGCCTATGGCGGCGCGTTCAAAGCAAGCGCAGGTCTGCTCGAAGAGTTTGGTTCAGAGCGTGTTATCGATACACCAATGGCTGAAACAGCTATCATCGGCTCTGCTGTAGGTGCGGCATTGATGGGTATGCGGCCAATCGCCGAAATGCAATTCATCGACTTCATCACCTGTGGCTTTGATCAAATCATCAATATGGCAAATAAGATGTACTGGCGCTCCGGCATACCTGTGCCGATGGTCATTCGTGGCCCCTCCGGCGGGGGCGTCAAGGGCGGACCATTCCATTCCGCCAGCCCGGAGGCCTGGTTCTTCCACGCACCGGGTATCAAGGTTGTCGTTCCCTCGACGACCTACGATGCTAAAGGATTGCTCAAAGCTGCCATCCGCGATAACAATCCTGTACTGTACCTGGAACATAAATTGCTCTATCGTTTGCCAGAGTTGCGCGAAGAACTTCCAACTGAGGATTACGTTGTGCCTATCGGGAAGGCAATTACTCGTCGTGAGGGCGAGGATATGACCATTCTGACTTACGGAGCAATGGTACATCAATGCTTAAAAGCGGCGCAGATACTTGAGCAAGAGGATGACTTGCAAGTTGAGGTGATCGACCTGCGTAGCCTCACACCGCTCGACCGCGCAGCCATCCTCGAATCGGTGAAGCATACGAACAAGGTATTGATTGTACACGAGGACACGCTTACTGGCGGCATTGGCGCCGAACTGGCAGCTATACTTGCCGAAGATTTATTCGAGTACCTCGATGGTCCGATCACGCGTGTAGCTGCGCCAGATGCGCCATTCCCCTACGCGCCACCGCTAGAGGCAGCATATTTGCCCAATGCGGAAAAAATTCTGTCTGCCGCACACAAGCTTGCAGCATATTGATTAAAGGAACATCATTTTTTGGAGATCCGTCGATACAAGTGATACAAATGTTACAAATCTGCTTCAACAAAATTGTGATTGACAAAGGAGTCATACATGCCAACACCAGTTAAAATGCCACGATTAGGAGAATCCGTAGCAGAGGGAACGGTAGGAAGCTGGCTGAAAAAGGAA
>JBKPBA010000020.1:0-3125 GCA_046726675.1 Chloroflexota bacterium | reverse complement strand
CAGAGGGCCGATAAATCGGCGGTGGGCGCGATAAATCGGCCCCTACAGGTGTTCCGATTCATTTGTTAATGTGTATAGTCGGCCTATACGGATGACCGAAAGATTGTGTGAAAAGTCGCTAACAGCGACGGCTTCTCGAGGAGTGTGCGGCTGTGGAGATTCGCAGATTGGATCATGTGGCTTTACTCGTCAGAGATGTAGAGCGGTCGCGGCGCTTTTATATTCAGTTGCCAGGTATGGAGGAACATCCTTGTCCTCGTGACGAGGGGGTCATGCAGCTGTACATCTGTGATCCGGATGGTTATATCGTTGAATTCTTTGTCTGGCAAAAGTAGTACATATGGAACTTCTAGATAAAATAGCAGTCATCACAGGAGGTGGACGAGGAATCGGGCGTGCCATAGCGCTGGCCTATGCTAGAGAAGGAGCCAACCTGGTGCTTGCCTCTCGCTCGAAGGAGGTACTTGAAGAAACGCAGGCAATGGTCGAGGAACTTGGGCGTAAAGCACTGGTAGTGTCAGCTGACATTCGCAACGAAGATAGCGTATACAATCTGGCGGAACAATCGTTGGGTTTCTTCGGTCGGGTCGATGTACTGGTGAACAATAGTGGTATTACCGGGCCTACTACACCTCTGTGGAATATCTCCCTTGCAGATTGGGAGGAAACCTTCGCTGTCAATGTGACCGGCGCATACCTGTGCTGCCGGGCATTTCTCCCTACTATGATCAAGCAACGATCAGGGAGTATCATCATGATCAGTTCTATGACCGGGAAGAGACCGCTGTTTGGCCGTACGCCTTACGCAGGCAGCAAGCTGGCTCTTGTTGGCATCGCCAGAACACTTGCCTGGGAGGTAGGGCCATATGGTATACGGGTCAATGTAATCTCACCTGGTGCAATTGAAGGGGAGCGCATCAAGCGAGTGGTTCGCGAAATGGCTGCTTCACAAGGCATCAGTGAAGATGAGGCATTACGGCAATTTACCAGCAATGCTCCACTTGGCCGCATCGTTCCTCCGGAAGACATAGCTGCTGCTGCAGTCTTCCTCGCTTCAGATAAAGCATCCTCAATAACAGGGGAAGATCTGAATGTTTCCGCCGGGACAGTCATGTATTGATCGAGAAGATAGGATTCTTTGATATGAAGCCCCAATCAGACTCGTCTAAAACCTTCAAACGTCGCATCGTTTTTACAATAATCTCTATAGCTCTTGTGCTGCTTGTAGTAGTGGGGATAGTGGTTGTCAAGGGCATAACGGTCGGTAGTCAAACACAAGTTGCTCTCTCACCAACCACTACACCGGCTCAAAACGGGACGGTGAGTAGTACTTCTATTCCGAACGTAAAGGTTTCACCGCTGCTTTTTGGTACCAATCTGGGTCTGTTTACAAGTAATGATCAAGTGGTAACTTCCGCTGCTACACGTACATTAATGCAACAGATTCATATTCGTATCGTGCGTGTACCTATGCGCACACATCTCTCAAATGATGTCGAAATACAGGCTGTTCAGGCTGTCAAAAGTATTGGCGCTATCCCTCTCATCGTGTTGACTGGCGTACGCAATCCCAATGTACTCGCAGATGATATGCGAATGATCAAGGATATTAATAGTGCTTTCGGTAATAGCCTGGTCTACTATGAATTTGGCAACGAAGACGATTGGAATGGTGTGACGATTTCGCGCTATACCGAGGGGTGGAATACGTTTATCCCACAATTCAAGCGTGTAGCGCTGAATGGGAAGTTTATTGGTCCGGTCAGCTATCAGTACAACCATGATAATTTAACCATGTTCTTGCAAGGAGCAAAACCTCGCCCTGATGCAATTAGCTGGCATGAATATACGTGCAGTTATCAAGACCCGGCGGATAGTTGCCTCGCACATCTTGATCGATGGTCAACGCATATTAACGATGGGCGCTCAATCATGCAGGCCATCCTTGGAACAACGCTGCCCATTATGATTACGGAATGGAATTATGCTGCCGACCAATCGATCCAACATAACGGCTTGCCAATCGATGATGGAAAGTATAACAATGCCAGTTTTATAACGGCATGGACGACAAAAGCGTTGGGCATTCTGGCAGCGAACCAGGTTTTTGCTTCGATGCAGTATTCGGTGACCAACACTGCATTGCCTTTGATTACTAATGACAATACGCTGACAATACAAGGGATGACCTTCCAATCCTTATATCAGCGCATGGTTCATGATTCGAGCGGGAAATGATGATAAGAGGATACCTTTGGAGACTTTGAGAGATCGTGCGCGTACGTGGGTATGCTCTAACTACGAACATGGTGCCCGGCACCTGCTGCAGACCGAGGTGTGGTTGCAGAGTCTCAAGCCAGACGCATCTGAAGAAATGCTGCTTGCCGCACTTACGCATGATATGGAACGTGCTTTCCCTGGACCAGATAGCCCTTCAATCAACCCACAAAGAGGTGTAGACGATCCCATTTATAACATGGCCCATAGTGAACGCTCTGCTCGCATTGTCAGCAGCTATTTGTGCGAGCAAGATGCTTCGGATGAGTGCATTGAGCAGGTCGCACGTCTCATTCGTGCACACGAATATGGCGGAGACTTTGATGAAAATCTTGTGCAGGCCGCGGATAGTCTGAGCTTTCTTGAAGTCAACGTTGATGTCTTCCTGGGTTGGCTGGATGCAGGTGATGCGCTGTGGGATGCTGATTTAGTGGATGCCAAGTTTACCTGGATGTACGAGCGTATCCAGGTACCGCAAGCGAGCGAACTTGCGAGACCGCTGTACGTGGAGGCTATGTGCAAACTCGAGAGCCGAATAGTGTAGGAATTCTTGATTTTCAGAAAACAGCGCTTGACTCTCCAGTTACGGGAGATGGTAGAGTCTATATAGAAGCAATTGCAAATTGCACGTGCTATCCGTACGGAGTAGATCACATGATCAGAATTGGAGATTACTCAAAGTTGAGTCAGGTCTCGATCAAGACCCTGCGCTATTATGATGAGATGGGACTGTTCAAGCCCATCAATGTTGATCGCTTTACCGGCTATCGTTACTACTCGGCCAGCCAGTTACCCAGGCTTAACCGTATCCTGGCACTTAGAGACCTTGGTCTTTCGCTGGATCAGAT
>JBKPBA010000019.1:0-3256 GCA_046726675.1 Chloroflexota bacterium | reverse complement strand
CTTGAATCTTTCTTGCTGAAGTGGAATCATCAGTAGGGTCGTAGAGATAATGCTGTAAAAACCAGAGTAATGTGTTACAGATCTGTTCGTAGTGCTTACGATAAGCGAGCTTCGGTATAGCTACATAGCGAAGTTGCATCTTCTGGCCTTGCATTGGAGGCTGGATTAATCCAGCATTATTTTGTTGGGCTTCTCTGAGGGCTATGCGGTCACCCTCTGTCATGGCCATGGCGACCCAGGTGACTTCCAGACGATTTGCTGCGCCAATCAGCGCCGTAACCATACCACCTGAACCTCGACGGTGCTTCAACGTCTTATTGTGGCTGATGTGATATTCTACGGGACCGCGATTCGAAGCGATAATGAGCCGGTTAGCATGTAAGAATTGCGTCTGAGGCAATGTATGTAACGTTAGTGATGTGGGCATGGATTGATCCTTTCTACAGTCACTCCCCATCCTCATCTTTGAGGCCCTATGTAGACCAGTCAAAAATTCCTTTCAGTCCTTCGTGGCAAGGAAGATTCCGGTACAATGTTCTGAAATAAGAACAAACATCTCAGCACATAATGATGCACAATTAGACATCCTCTGGTATAGTACCACATTATTGGGCATCTATGGGCTAGGTGTACTAGCTGAATATTACTAATAGGTCTCTAACTGTATTATTTGTCCCCGATCTAGTAATATATTACAGCAATGAAAGGGTCCCACTAATGACACGTATAGATAATCGTATACAGACTCAACTTCGCCCTGTGCGCCTGACTGTCGATTATCTCGATTATGCCGAGGGTTCGGTATTGATCGAGGCAGGAAGCACGCGGGTATTATGTGCCGCCAGCATTGAAGAGAAAGTGCCTCCTTTTCTGGAAGGCAAAGGCCAGGGATGGGTAACAGCCGAGTATAATATGTTACCTCGCGCAACCAATACACGTAATTCACGGGAACGCGACGGTCGTGTGAGTGGACGAACACAGGAGATCCAACGCTTAATCGGTCGTTCATTACGAGCTGTTGTTGATTTGGGCGCGCTAGGGCCTCGCACTATCACGCTTGACTGCGATGTGTTACAGGCCGATGGCGGTACGCGTACGGTATCCATCACCGGTGCGTATATAGCCCTGCACCGGGCATGTTCTCTGCTCGTCAAGAGAGGAGCGTTAGTTGTACACCCAGTGCGAACAGCCGTTGCCGCAGTGAGTGTTGGAGTCGTCGGTGGTGAGATCATGCTCGATTTGTGCTATGCAGAAGATTCGCGCGCAGAGGTCGACTTTAATGTGGTAATGACCGCCGAACATGATTTTATTGAAGTACAAGGAACAGGCGAAGGTGGTGTTTTTAGCCGTGCGACAATGGACTCACTAGTGACCCTTGCTGAGCAGGGCATCAGCGAACTCCTGGAAATTCAGAAGAGGTATGTGTAACACTTGAAGGTACCAAAGTACCTCCAATATTCTAGACAAGCAGTTCCATACGTTTAAGATAGTTGAAACGCTCAGACATAATTGAACCTACCTGAATGACTTACTAACTTTGCCAGTAGCCGGGACTTCTGTTAGAATACTCCCGGATATGCGAAAAGAAAACGACCTGCCGGACCAGCTGCAGAGTCGAGAGGAGCGCAAATTGAAAGTGAAGACAGACCGAAATTGGTTCTGGCGCATAATCGATTTTATCAACCCACTACGTGATCCTAGCCTGACTGTGGCTGTCGTGCTCACCTTCATTGAAGAAGCCGGACAACACGACCCATGGTACTGGATTATTGTCGTTGCCCTCGTCAACTGGGCAGCCGTGAGGGGAGTAGTCTGGTTGGTAGTCAATTTCACCTTCGCCAGTGTCTTCTTCTGGCGGCGCGCCTGGTGGGCTATTCGACACCCCCGCCTTGCCTGGCGCATCATGGATGCTGTTGGGCACGAAGAAATCGTGATTGGCGGCTTTTCCTCTCTTTCCGAAGGAATGCTGTTACCGGACGGGTCCAATATTTGGAGTATGAGCCCCGTCCTGGGAGCAAGCGGTATTCACGTCATTGGCGAGTTACCTGCCGGAACCGAAATACCCATGTTGAACATGCCCAACGGCCAGATAGCTCCCGACCTGGCAGCGATTGCGGGTAACTCTGGTTTCTATCCAGGCGCAAATTCTGGCATCACAAATCAAAATACCATGAGCTTTCCTCAAGTTGGAGGCAATGGTTTTGCTGGACAGCAGACCTACACCGGTTTCCCTCAAGGCTTTCCCCAGCGCTCTTCCCAGGAAGAAGACCGCCTGCGCCAACAACTAGCTTCCCTTGCACGTCTGATGGACGACTGGATGCAATTTACTGAGGAGAAATGGCGCACGGTCAGCGACAGCCAGCTTGGCTGGAAACCTCTCCGTGGGCGATGGGGTAATTGGGACGACATTTTCCAGGATGCCTTTGCAGCGAAAACTTCCGATCCCATGGCACAAGCTGCGCAAGTAGCCGGAGAAGCAACCGCCAGGCGTTTTGATTTTTCAAAAGAGAAAGGTTCTGCTGCCTCAGCCGTCGCCTGTTTCTTGCGCGACATGATGACCCTTCGTCAAGGCTTAGAAATGGTAGATTCCTCGATGGATAATACTCCTGAGACACCTACTATACAACCAGTGGTCCAACCCATACAAACACAATCTACCAACAACATGAATGCTCTGCATGGTGGTTATGGAAACTCTTCCTCCACCCGCAACTCGCTCATACGTCACCCATCACCTGTCTATGTGGATGCTGATGCTCAAAAGTAAGAAACGCTATTTATGTATACAATTTCACAGCATAATGTCAGTGTGCGCCCTGAACTGGAGAGCATGACCGAATATCTGCCTGGAGAATCTCTCGTAGCGTTCAGCACACGCACCGGTATACCTATTAACTGCATTCTTAAGTTAAACAGCAATGAAAGCCCTTATGGTCCGGTGCCTTCAGTCATCAAAGCCTTAGGCGATTGCAAAAGCTATAACAACTATCCCGATAACGATGCGACTATCCTACGTGCTGCCCTCTCAAACTACACAGGACTTGAAGGATCGCATATTGTCTTAAGTCACGGTAGTAATGAACTGATCAACTTGCTCTGGCATATATTTCTCTCTGTTGGGGACAACATTGTCTGTTGTCCCCCCACCTTCTCACTCTACACATCAATCACCTCCTTTTGTGGAGCTTCAGTTATCGAAGTACCCCGGACAAGCAGATATGAAATCAATGTTGAGCATATTCTGGCAGCTCTTACT
>JBKPBA010000018.1:0-5730 GCA_046726675.1 Chloroflexota bacterium | reverse complement strand
AGGAGAGTGCTTGTATGGGAGCAAGTAAGGAAATGTTCTGAGCAATATCCCAGGAGTGGTTCTGTGATATCGAAGAAGCCCCTGGGGTTACTATAGTGTATTTACATGATCACCTATTTGCATTTCTCGGATAGCGCGCGTCGTACTCAGGTGTAGCCAGCACATCCTGGATCTGGATTGTTCTGCCTCTTTGTGGACTAACCGAAACCATTGCGAGCGGCGTTTCCAATAACTCCTCCAGGCGTGTTAAATACTTTTTCGCAGCCTCTGGCAATCCCTCATATGTACATACACCTGTTGTGTCGCATTGCCAGCCTTCTAACTCCTCATAAACTGGTTCGCATGCAGCCAGGTCGCTTTGTGTGGCGGGAAGACTATGCACCATTTTCCCTCGAAGTTGATAAGCACTACAGATTTTGATGGTGGGCAATGTATCAAGCACATCGAGTTTTGTAATCACGGCCGCATCCATGCCGTTAAGTTGCGCTACAAAGCGGCCAGCGACTGCATCAAACCAGCCACAACGGCGCTCTCGTCCAGTGTTTGTACCATATTCATGACCTCGATCGCGCATTATCTTCCCAGATGCATCAAAGAGTTCTGTGGGCATAGGTCCGCTGCCGACACGCGTAATATAAGCTTTGTAAACACCGACTACACGATCGATAGAACGGGGTGGCAACCCCGCTCCACTGGATGCGTTAGCGGCCATTGTTGAGGATGAGGTGACATAAGGATAGGTGCCGAAGTCAATGTCAAGCAGGGCACCTTGTGCTCCCTCTAATAGAATCGTTTTACGTTCGAACAATGCTTCGTGAAGCATTGCTTGCGTATCAGTAATGTGAGAACGTAGACGTTGACCATAGCCAAAATATTCACCATGGATTTCTTCGAGTGAGAGGGGAGGTTGCCCATAGATCTGGGTAATCATGCGATTCTTTTGTTGTAGGATAGGGGCAAGCTTGGCACGGAAAGTATCTACATCGAGCAGATCTGCCATGCGGATGCCAATACGCGCATGTTTGTCCACATAGGCAGGTGAGATACCACGCTGCGTAGTGCCGATCTTATCTGCTCCTCGCGCTTCTTCTTCGAAGCGATCAAGTAAGAAATGGTAGGGCATAACCACGTGCGCACGTTCACTGATGTAGAGTCTTGAGATATCTATGCCCTGGCTTTGTAACTCTTCCATCTCAATGAGAAGGCTTTTGGGATCGACGACTACGCCGTTGCCTATGATGCATTTTGTGTTGGGGAAGAGAATGCCCGATGGCACTAAACGAAAAGTGAATTCGCCTTGCTCATATACCACTCTATGGCCTGCATTGCTGCCTCCCTGGTATCTTACGACATAGTCCGCATGCATGGATAACTCGTCTACTATTTTTCCTTTGCCTTCGTCTCCCCATTGTGCTCCAATGATCGCAAGTACCGTCATAGGTTGGTATCCCTTCTCGCCTTGGAATATTACAGTGCCGGATGCCCATGACATGCTACATTACAAATAGAGAAGAGTCAAATTATTTCCAGCTATTGGAATTGGAATCTGACAAGCATCCTCTCAAAGTATTGAGTGTTCACAGCATCAAATTGGGAGTCGAGCGCTTGTAGTTCAATAATATATGCCTTGCCCTGGTGTATGGTGGCATAGACCTCAATACGCACTGTCTGTCCATTTAACTGGTAGTATGCGATTTGATAGGACCAATTTTCACCACCTATGGTTGCGTTTGAAGAAGGGGTTGGAGTTGGGGCATTGTAACCTTGCTGTGAAGAAAAATTGCTCAGATCAGTATTCACTAGTTGTCCGGCATTCAATTTGGTTATGCCGGGAGTCTTGAATGCTGCGAATTCGTCTCCTTGAGAAAGATTTGTGAATTGTGTTCCGGTTGCATCATTTGTTGGTTTCTGCAACCAGGCACTTGGGTACTCTACTGAGTAGCCGTTTGAGATACATGTCGTATCACACAAGATGAAACCTGCATCAGGAGTAGCTGTCGGTGTAAGTGTTGGAGACGGAGATGGTGTGGGAGATGGAGCAGTCGTTGGACTGGGACTTGGTGCTGTGGTAGGTGTTGGAATACTCGTTGCTGTAGCATTTTGATGAGAGGATTGTGTTTTATTGGAAGCATTATTGTGTAAAAGGTAGGTTGCACCGAAAGCCAATATTGTAATGAGTGCCAATGTAATACAAATGGAGATAATGATCAGAGCAAGATTGCTGCGTTTTTTGGGTGGCGGGGGGGTAAACACTGGAGGCATTCCATAGCCTTGTCCCGTTGGAAATGTTTGGGTTGGCGGGTACATAGTGCCTGTATAGTTTCCACTCTGGAAAGGTTGCAGCTGGGGAATTTGTTGACCTGTTTCTGAATAGCCAACTGGCATTGAAGAGCTTACATAGTTTTGCTGTGGATAAATTGTTGGATAGCTTTGAATCCCTTGATGATTTGTTGGAGCGGCAGGTTTAGCTGAAAGGATAACTGGTGTGCCGCATTGTCCACAGAAGGTCTCTTCTAAGCTTATTTCGTTGCCGCAATTTTGGCATCTCATTGCCATTACTTTCTTTTCCAGTGACATTGTTATTAGGGCCTATTATAGCGCATCTATCGTGCTTTGACCACAATGTAACCCGATTGTCTCAGGATATTGCAGAGTGTGTTATTCTTCAGGATACTTGCGACGGCATGTTGATTTATGAATCCGGTGTTTTATCTGTTTGCTCCTCGAAATGGATGGCAATACGCCGGAGTCCTTCGCCCTCGTAATAATGGTAAGCAACAATCGATATATTGGGAATTCGTTGTAAGTGACGCTGTACCTGCAGTAATAACGATGGCGAGTGGTCAAATGATCCGCTAACGATGAGCCATACCCATGGAATCTGCTCTTCGGCGTTGATTCGCTTCATGTTCTGATGGTCGGTGCGACTGGCAACGGACAGACCTGTGGGATGGCTATGATAGGCTCCTATGACTCTGCCAGGGTAGGCAAGGTCTGCCGCGAGTAAATCTTCGGGGGCGAATTCAAAGTATACCGGTGAGTCAAATATGTTACGCAGTGGATGTACCTCTTCAACGTGCCAATTGCCTGCCTGGTCAATAGTGCCTATGAGTAGTCCGCAGGCTTCAATACGTTGGCGCTTGTAGACATCAAGGAGCAATGTCTTATAAGCCCTGACGTCAAGGGAAACTTCCGCTTTTTCATGTTTTCGCATAGTGCCTCAATTATATCAATACTGGCTACACATGCAAAAATTGTTCAGCGCTGTAGTTTCGCAGGTCACCGAAATGTAGCACGCTTATATCGGGTGTAAAGTTCTCTGGTTTCCGTCCTGCAGCGTATTTTCCTTGTTGCACAAAGATAGTAGTGAGGTTATTCCCCAAAATCAACTTGCTTTCAGCGAGAATCTCTGGTTTGTCATCGATCATTGCGTAGTGATCGGCGGGATATTGTTTCATGATCTCCTGTAGATGTTCTTGTTTATGCTTATAAAGTAATACTCGCCCCTCTACTGTTTCGGCAATGGCGCTGTTAAAGATCTTTTCCGCTTGAAAATACAAATCACCGTCCGAGACAATCACCGTTAGCCCAAGTGTACGCAAGTACCGAAGCGTCTCCAGTGTATGTGGGTAGAGAGCGTTAGTGAATGGGTAGTTATCGAAGAGCGAGTGTGCGTGCAGATAGGTTTGTTCGTCCAGTTCTGATAAAGGAGTTTTTTCGCGCAGCCACTTTAGGGCGAGCGGGATATCGATTACGTCGCTTCCCTCTCGTGTTCGTTCGTAGAGTTCCCAGAAACGGGAAGTTAACTTCTCTCCCATTTCCACTTTAAGATGTTCGTCCAGGTCGTCTTTTACATGGTCGTTATCGATGAGTGTATTATCTACATCGATTAGAAAGACAAGTGTTGGCATAGCCTCTCCCTCTTTCAAGAACATTAATTGCAATACTATAATACTGTTGAAGCGTACCTGATAGCAAGTACAGCTTATGACGTATTGTCCGTCTGGCATAATCTGCTATAATCAGCATGTCGAGGAACTAAGACTGAATTGTTGTGTATTAATGATGAAACATCAATACCTATGGACACGAGGAACGAACAGAAGCGAGTATTGCTGCTGATGTCTCCTGCAACATACCGGGCAGGAGCCTTTTTAAGTGCAGCCAGGAGTTTGAATCTTGAAGTAGTGGTAGGGATCGACCTCCCTGAAACACTGAGTGAGTACTGGCACGTGCCGCTTGGGCTAGACTTTGCAGATCCAGATGCATCCGTGCGTACGATTGTAGAATTTAGCCGGAAACATCCGATCCAGGCTATTATCTCCGTTGATGATAGTGCTACAGAACTGGCAGCCCGTGCTGCTGCTGCGATAGGTCTGGCATATAACTCACCACAAGCTACGGAGGCAGCACGCGATAAGCTGCTCATGCGTACTCTGATGTCGGCTGGCGGTGCACCATGTCCAATCTTTCGCCCATTTTTATTGAGCGACAATCCAGACTTGATTGCTACACAGGTCAGCTATCCTTGCGTAGTGAAGCCATTACGCCTTTCTGGCAGCCGTGGGGTTATTCGCGCTGATAATCCTGCGGAATTTATCGTTGCTTTTAATCGTTTAAAACGTCTGCTTATTTCCGAAGGCAATTCGGAGCATGAAACTTCTATTCTGGTCGAGGACTTTATACCTGGATACGAGGTTGCCCTGGAAGGTTTGCTTACACATGGTCAGTTAAAAGTGCTGGCATTATTCGATAAACCTGACCCGTTGGATGGTCCATTTTTTGAGGAGACGATCTATACAACTCCCTCGCGTTTACCTGCAGGCGTTCAAGAAGATATTACCAGGTGCGTCGCAACGGCTGCCGCATCGCTTGGTCTGCGAGAAGGACCTGTACACGCGGAATTACGTGTGAATGAGCAAGGTCCCTGGATGCTGGAGATTGCTGGCCGCTCGATTGGAGGACTATGCTCAACGATCCTGGAGTTTGGTTCCGGTATGTGCCTGGAGGAACTGATTCTACGTCACGCTATCGGGCAGGAAATCACCTCAATTGAGCGAGAGAAACATGCCGCCGGTGTGATGATGATTCCCATTCCGTCGGCAGGTATCCTGAAAGGTGTACATGGTGTTGAGGAGGCACAGAAAGTACCGCTCATAACAGGTGTTGAGATCACTGCTAAACTTAACTACCCTCTTGTCCCACTTCCGGAAGGGGCAAGCTACCTGGGCTTCATATTTGCGCGTGGGGAAACTCCTGCAGGGGTTGAAGATGCCATTCGTAGGGCGCACAAACTTTTGAAGTTTGAGATCAGGCGAGAAATACCTGTACTGAAAGCGTGACCAAACATACGATTAAATATCAAAAATATCGCTCATTTTGAGCGATACTTTGCCAGGCTCATCCATTCCTTGCTATCTATGTGGGAAGTTCGGACTATAGCTTGTCCATTTGACCAAGCTGTGTTGAGGTGCCCAGGTCTTTATCTTCTCCAAAGTAGCTGTCTTTGGAGAAACTACCTTCAAGCTCTGGTTTAGGAATGAGATCGACAGTTTCTCCTTCAGAGGTAAGAATGGTGCCGCTTAGGGACATACCAGGGGGAAGATCAGCGTTATTCGCCCCATTGCTAAACAGTATGCCAAAAGCTTGCTTGCCTCTGCCGTCAGCCTTGACTATTACGATAATGCGAGTATTTTCCGGTATTTGTTCTCCAGACGCTGTGTGCAGGCC
>JBKPBA010000017.1:0-6825 GCA_046726675.1 Chloroflexota bacterium | reverse complement strand
GGGAAGTGTACTTATAGAATTGGCGCCAGTCAGTTGAGTTTGCTGCAACATCGCATTTTGCGTATTTGCATGGACTTCATTGTTCTGAATTTGAGTTGTCTGGGATTGGGCTTGTTGCTCTACTTGTTCAGCAAGTGGAGAGGTGGGACGCTTTAGAATATTCAAATCAGTCGATTCATCAGTTTCAGTGGAAAAACTCTCGTGTACCATTCGTGATAATTGAGCCAATCCTGACTCTTGCTCTTGTCGTGCTGTATTTCTACTGCTCGGATAAATTACAGCCTGGATCTTGTCTGTAAAATCGGATGTAGGATCATCTGTCCTGTTCATCCCTGCAGGCTTAACGGATCCCAAAGAATTTGAGTTCGGAGCAGAAGGGGTCGCTAAAGAGGGATTGGTTGACCGCATCGAAAAAGAAGCTGCGGCCTGGGATGTAGCCTGTTGTGTCCTGGATGACTCCATCCCCCCGGGGGGCCTATTTTGAGTTGCCGCATCCTGTACATTTGCTCCAGATGCAGCAGCTATTTGCGAGAATGAGCCTATTATTGGTCCTGGAATGCGCGAGCGTACTGCATCAACCAGGTTCATAATACCCATCATGCCATCTACTTCTATATCGGTGAGTACAGTACGGGGAGTATCCTCAGAATCATCGAACCCGTATCCGGCAATATTCGTACTGCGGAACGTTAAAACTTGTATTCCGCGACCTTTTCTCTGCGTATCCAGCGCCACCCAGAACTCACGCCGGCTCGCTGCTGGCTGTGCTAAATTTACCAGTACCAACCGTATAGGATTGCGCGCGATTGCATCGAAAACTTCTACTGCCGTACGTGCTGGATGACATTCATAGCCAGCAAGTTGAAACTCGCTAGCGAGTAATGCTGTAAGTTGTTGGTCTCGTTCGAAAAGTAGAATATGAGGTCCACCACTATTTATATTCATAACAGCACTACCTCCACTTGTTTCTCGCATTCTAACCGAATTTGCAAACGTAGCCTGCGAGTCTCTTTGATGTGCTTATGTCTCAACGTGATGATACTCCGCTTTATCAAAGTCCGTGAAATATGGCACCCTGAAGAATAGAATGCTTTCCTTAATTACAACAGTTGACTTTTTCGCTAGTATAGCACACAAATGTATCATGGCATAGCAAATAAGACTATTTGCTACTTAGTCATATATTAAAGTTTCTTTGAGAAAGGCAGCAGAAACGTAATATGGCTCAACAAAATTTCTCCAATTCACGTCCAGTTATCGCTCTTATGACCGATTTTGGCATTGGTGATGGAGATGTCGGTGTAATGAAAGGTGTCATAGCAGGTATTACCCCTGATGCGCATATCATCGATATCACACATCATGTAGCCCCACAAAATGTCTCATCCGGCGCATGGATACTGGCTGCCAGTTATCGTTACTTTCCTAAAAACACGGTGTTCGTCTGTGTCGTTGATCCAGGTGTTGGCAGTACTCGTGGGGCTATTGCAGTGTATGCCGGCGATTGGTATTTTGTTGGGCCTGACAATGGGCTTTTCAGTTATGTCATGTCGGAGCAGCCCATACATGCAGCCGTTCTTCTCACAAACTCAACGTATCATCTTCCAACTGTTAGTTCTACTTTTCATGGGCGCGATATTTTCGCGCCGGTAGGTGCCTATCTTGCTCGTGGATTGACTGACATTTTCTTTGATCTCGGACCATCTGTAGATCCAGCGACACTAAGGCGTCTTGAGGTGGGGGGAGCTATTCGTCGTGGAACAACTATCAATGCTCACATCGTTCATGTTGATAACTTTGGAAACCTCATCACGAGTATTCCACTCACCTTAGTACCTGAACTTTATACTGCTTCACAGGTACAAATCGTTTTCACGAACGAGGGGATAACAGTGGAAGAGCGCAGACAATATTTTGCAGACGGGCCCGATGACGGACAGGCGTTTATCTATGGCGATAGTTCTGGTTATGTTGGAATTGCGGTGCGCAATGGCAATGCTGCCAAAACACTCGGTGTAGGATTTGCCGCCCCTCTTTCTTTCATCACATCAGAAGGATAAGTCATTTTAGAACTAATTTCCTCTTCATTCGTATACATATTAAAGCGGATGTTCTAGCATACCAACGCTTTCGTTGCTCTTGACACAGGACTATCTGTGCTGTATGCTACGATTACCAGCACATTTTATGTATAGACGCTTGTAGGTTTCGTCTCCCGTCTAGACTGAGAAATGGGACCGAAATTGAAACGAAAAATAAAACGCCTGGGAGTTCGGCTCCTTTTTGGTATTGTTAAAGAAAGGGCTGGTTATCAACCTCGATTCGTCGAGAAGTTCACCTCCCGTTTGGAAATAAATGGTAAGGGCTGGTTTTCCGCCTCGAATGTCGAGCAAGAAACCAGCCCTTTTGATCAATGCGTCTTCGCGTTCGAAAGAACCATACATAGTCGTCTTTTTTATCTACTCATCTTTTCAAGTGTATTATCCCAGCAGTTAGCAAAATCAGTCTAACAGCATAGAACAGAGAGGGTGACCCATGGATCTGGTTAAGCGGTTAGAGGAATATAGAGATCGGGAACGTGAATTGCAATGGGAAGGTACTTTTGCCCAGTACTTTGAGATTGCGACCAAAAAACCAGAAGTGACCCGTCTTGCTCATGAGCGCATTTATCATATGATCATGGATGCCGGTGTCGAAACAACTCGGTCTGGTGAACCGCGTTACAACTTCTTCAGTGAGGAAATCTTCGGTATCGAAAAGCCTCTGCAACAGATAGTCGAGTATTTCCACTCCGCCGCTCAGCGTCTAGAAGTTCGTAAACGCATACTCTTGCTTATGGGACCTGTCGGCGGTGGTAAGTCTACCATTGTGTACTTGATCAAACGCGGATTGGAAGCATATAGCCGCGCTAATGTAGGTGCTGTTTACTCTATCAGGGATTGTCCCATGCATGAAGAACCACTTCACCTGATTCCGAATGATCTGCGCGCGGATGTCGAAAAAGAGTTCGGTCTCTATATCGAGGGAGACCTGTGTCCACATTGCCGCTATATGGTGGACACTCAATTCCCTGGACATATTGAAGATGTACCTGTTAAACGCCTGGCTTTCAGCGAGAAATATCGTGTTGGGGTTGGTACCTTTACTCCTTCAGACCCCAAAAGCCAGGATATCAGCGAACTTGTAGGTGGTATCGATCTCTCTACCATTGGTGAAGTTGGGGTTGAAAGCGATCCGCGAGCCTATCGTTTTGATGGTGAATTAAATATCGCAAATCGGGGCATTATGGAATTTGTAGAAATGCTAAAGACCGATGAGAAGTTCCTCTATGTGTTGCTCACACTCAGCCAGGAACAGAACATCAAAACCGGGCGTTTCAGCATGATCTACGCCGATGAAGTTGTTGTCAGCCATACAAATGAACATGAGTACCAATCGTTCGTTGGCAATAAAAAATCGGAAGCTTTGCAAGACCGCATTATTCTTGTCAAAGTGCCCTATAATTTGCGTGCCTCGGACGAGGTGAAAATCTACGAAAAACTGCTCAAGCAGAGCGCATTACAAAACGTGCATATCGCCCCTTATACATTACGCATTGCAAGCATTTTTGCCATTCTTACACGCCTCGAACCTTCAAAAAAGGCGGGTATGAGCCTGATGAAGAAGCTGAAGCTGTACGATGGGGAGGATATCGAAGACTTCAAGCAGAAAGATATCAAAGAATTGCAAGAGGAAGCGTTACGCGAAGGCATGGATGGCATTTCCCCGCGTTATGTTATCAACCGCCTATCAAATGCGCTCGTCAAGCAGAATACCACCTGCATTAATCCGATAGATGCACTCCGTGCTCTGCGCGATGGACTCGATCAACACACCAGTATTTCGCGCGAAGAACGCGAACGCTATCTGAATTTCATCCAGGAAGCGCGTAAAGAATACGATGATATGGCAAGGAAAGAGGTCCAGCGTGCCTTTGTCTACTCCTATGAAGAGTCGGCAAGGACCCTACTGAACAACTATCTGGATAACGTCGAAGCCTACTGCAATAAAACCAGACTACGCGACCCCATTACTGATGAAGAGATGGAACCTGATGAGCAATTAATGCGTTCGATCGAAGAGCAAATTGGCATCACTGAAAATGCCAAGAAATCTTTCCGCGAGGAAATTCTCATTCGCATCTCGTCGCTGGCACGTAGAGGGCAGACCTTCGAGTACACCAGCCACGAGCGACTCAAGGAAGCAATCGAAAAAAAGCTCTTCGCCGACCTGCGCGACGTGGTGAAAATCACGACATCAACTCGCACTCCCGACAAAGAGCAACTTCGCAAGATCAATGAAGTTGTGAACCGCTTGATGACGGAGCATGGATACTGCCATGTTTGCGCGAACGAGATCTTACGCTATACGGGTAGCTTGTTGAATCGATAATGGTTGGAGTGCAAGGCCACTGTCTATCTCATTGGCCGCAAAGTATATCAAGATAGAACGAGTGGGCATTACGGACCCAACAGGTCGCGTACCAACCATTTCTCAACTGGAAGGAGTTTGTTCGATGTCGGTCTCCCAACATGACTGGTCATTGCACCGCAAAGGCCAGGTCGACCAGGAACGCCATAAAGAGAAAATCCGCGAAGCCATAAAGAAAAATTTAGGTGATATTGTCAGCGAGGAAAGCATTATTCTCTCCGATGGCAAAAAGGTAGTCAAGGTGCCAATTCGCTCCCTGGATGAGTACCGTTTCCGCTATGATCCTGGTCGCCAGCAGCATGCCGGTGAAGGCAATGGAAAGAGTAAAGTCGGAGATGTCATAGCTCAGGAACCAAGACCTGGTAAAGGCAAAAAGGGCGATGCAGGTAGAGAAGCAGGCTACGACTACTACGAAGCAGAAATCACGATGGAGGAACTCGCAGAACTGATCTTTGAAGATCTCGGTCTTCCTAATCTTGAACAGAAACGCCAGCAAGAACTCCAAACTGATGCAGTGCGCTTCACCGATGTGCGCAAAAAAGGACCCCTGACAAACCTTGACAAAAAACGCACTATTATGGAGAACATGAAGCGAAACGCATCCAAGGGCGATCCAAAGTTCAAAGATATCAAGTCAGATGACCTGCGCTTTAAGGTCTGGGAACCCACAATTAAATACCAATCCAACGCTGTCGTGATAGCCATGATGGACGTGTCAGGAAGCATGGGAGAGTTTGAGAAATACATCGCACGCAGCTTCTACTTCTGGATGGTGCGTTTCCTGCGCACGAAGTATAACAACGTGCAGATCGTCTTCATCAGTCACCATACAGAAGCCAAAGAGGTTACTGAAGAGGAGTTCTTCCACAAAGGTGAGAGTGGAGGCACACAGGTCTCGTCTGCCTACGAACTTGCCCTGGAGATTATCAAAGAACGCTACAACCCGGATGACTGGAACATCTATCCTTTCCACTTTTCCGATGGAGATAACTTACCCTGGGATAATGACCGCTGTGTACAGTTGGTTACCAGACTTATGGAACTCTGCAATATCTTTGGCTATGGCGAAATCCGCGAGGGGCATTACCGCTCACCCAGCACACTTATGTCAGCCTACAATAAAATCTCCGACAGTAAATTTACAGCTGTGACCATCTCAGATAAGAAAGAGGTCTATCCTGCACTGCGGAAATTCTTCGCGCAGCGTGACCCCGTTTCCATAAGGTAACTGTCTAGATAGAGGGTGTTTCCTGATGGCAGATAGTGAAATTGAACGTTTACGTGATGCAATCGATCATGCCTGGGACGAAGCGCGCAATTTTGGACTGGATCCATTTCCTACTCACTTCGAGTTAGTGCCTGCTGCTATAATGTACGAATTCGCTTCGTATAGTCTACCCGGTCGCTTTAGCCACTGGACACATGGAAAAGCATATCATCGACAGAAGATGCAATATGACTTTGGATTGAGCAAAATCTATGAAATGGTCGTTAACACCAATCCTAGTTATGCCTTCCTGATGGAAATGAATGACTTACTACAAAATACATTTGTAGCGGCACATGTCTTCGGCCATACCGACTTTTTCAAGAACAATGCCTACTTCCAACATACCTCGCGACGCATGATCGACAAGGTGAGTATTCATGCCGAGCGCATAGCCAAGTACGAGTTCGATCACGGCAAAGCAGAAGTTGAGCGTTTCCTCGATGCTGTCCTTTCGATTCAAGAGCATGTAGACTATAACCTGTTTATTCGTGACGAATCTGGCGAGAAGGAAGAAAAATCAGTTGCGCAGGTAACAAGCGAGTATGATGATCTCTGGGGACTGGAAAGGAAAGCGAAAAAGGCAGAAGAGGAACGCGAGAAGCGCTTAGGCAAACCACCCAAATTTCCAGAGAAGCCCGAGAAGGATATCTTACAGTTTTTGATGCTCCATGCTCCCCATCTTGAACCCTGGCAGCGTGACATCATCGAGATTGTCCGTACAGAGATGCTTTACTTTGTACCGCAGATGCAGACGAAGGTAATGAACGAAGGGTGGGCATGCTTGGTTTCTACAAGTCTTGTACTTACTGAATATGGACTACTACGATATGATGCATTGCATGAACTGCTTGCACAGGGCGAAACCGTTATAGTCAGCAGTGGCAATGGAGAGCAGGACAAAATTGCCGACCATCATATTCGGCGTAACGCGCCTACTGTACGCTTGCGTACTCGGCGTGGGCTGGTGTTAGAGGGGGCTGAGGGACATAAACTCAGCATAGGACCAGATAAATGGATTACGCTGCAAGATGTGAAGGTCGGACAGTGTATCCCATTAAGTGTGGGTGACAATATCTGGCCTAAGC
>JBKPBA010000016.1:0-7550 GCA_046726675.1 Chloroflexota bacterium | reverse complement strand
ACCGTATCCTGGTAGACACTGTTCAGGATTGTTACCTGGCTTTGGGACATATCCATGCATTATGGCGTCCTAAAGATGGAAGAATAAAAGACTTTATCGCTACACCCAAGTTAAACGGATACCAGTCGCTGCATACAACGGTGTTTTGCCTGGATAATCAGCTTGCGGAAATACAGATTCGCACGCATGAAATGCAACGTATCGCTGATTATGGCATTGCCAGCTATTGGTACCTGAAAGAACGTGGAGCAGCGCGCCTCTCAACCCGTGAAATGATTGCCTGGATAGAACAATTGCGTGAGTGGCAACGTGAATTGCCACAAAATGCGGATGAGTTTGTGGAAGCAGTCAAAGGTGATATCTTTCAGGAGCAGATTTTTGTGTTTACTCCCAAGGGTGAAGTGAAAGATCTGCCACGAGGTTCAACGCCATTGGATATGGCGTATCGAATTCATACCGATATTGGCGATCATTGTATAGGAGCACGCATCATTACCAATATGGATGATGGCGGTCGCCTGGTGACTCGTATTGTCCCCCTCGATTTTGAACTGAAAGGTGGAGAGATTGTCGATATATTGGTGAGTGAAGAGGCACATCCTACACGCGATTGGCTCTCATTCGCTCGAACCGCAACTGCTCGCACAAAGATACGCCGCTACCTGAAGACATACGAGCGAGAGGTAAACCTGCAATTGGGCCGTGAACGATTGGATCTGGCACTGAAGGCTGTCGGAGCACCGGGATTACGAGTGGTGCACGACGAGGATCTCTTACACTTTAACTCGGCAAAAAAATACAACTCGCTAGATGATCTTTATATAGCATTGGGTCGTGAGGACATAGTGGTAGGAGAAGTACTTGAGTATCTTACACCACTTATGCAGACACGTGGCGAGATAAAGTCAGAGACAGAAGCCGTAATAAATGGACATCACCATAGTAGCATTGGTGAGCATGAGACATCCCAGACATTTGTTAAATTGGCAAATTGTTGCTGTCCTCTCCCTGGTGATTCAATTGTGGGTTTTCTGAATCCAAATAAAGGCATCATAGTACATCGCAGTGACTGCCGAACGTTGCGTCGTTACCGGGGGCGGGAGGCAGAGCGTTTGATTGAGGTCAATTGGTTGCAAATTGAGCCTCAGCATTACCTGGCACCAATCATTATTATTGCTCATGATCGTGCAGGTCTTTTACGCGATGTGACCGCGGTCGTTGCTGATGCTGGTATCAACTTGACTGCAGTAGCCTCAACTACCAATGCCTCATTGCAAAAAGCTGTGATTACGGCTACGTTGGAGATTACTGCCATGGATCAAATCGAGCCAATCTTTGAACGACTGCAACAGGTCAAGAATGTAGTGAGCGTTAGCCGCGATCTTGGTCACAGAGCCGGATAGATGCTTATTTCTTTATACATGATATATTGGAAACTTTTATGATAAATACGTACTTAGATACACAATTTTCATCGGATGGGGCCACTAATAAGCAGGCACAACAGTTACTTGAAATAGTACTTCAATATATGCCTACTGCTGAAGTTGAACAGGTTTCGCGAGCGCTTCAGCTTGCGCGAGAAACCTGCGAAGGTGTACAGGGTGAGCGCGCTATCCCTCCATTAGAGCACGCCCTGGCTGTGGCAACCATTCTAGCGCAAATAATGCATGTTGACGCGGTTGGTGTATCATCCGGGCTGGTCTTTGAAGCTGTTGATTCCGATCTACTTTCGCTCGAACGTGTAGAAACTACGTTGGGAACTCCTGTCGCGCGTGTTGTGGGTAGTATGTTGCGCATGAACATACTGGAGCGAAAAAAGCGTGTTGGGGCTCAATTGATTACTCCTGAGAAGGCTGGCGTGACTAATAGTGTGGCTGCAAGTGAGAGCGAGCAGAAGAAGCAGCGAATACGCGAAGCCTTGCGTCGTCAGCAAGCTGAGACCGTCAGGAAGATGTTTTTCGCTATGTCAGAGGATCCCCGCGTGGTGTTGCTCAAACTGGCCTACAGACTGCATGCAATGCGTATGGTGTCTGCACATACGTCTTCGGTGAGTCAACAGGAGATGTTGACGATGGCCCAGGAGACGCGCGAGATTTACGCGCCTCTGGCGGGACGACTGGGAATGTCGCTTGTGGAGAGCGAGTTGGAGGACCTGGCGTTTGAAATCCTCGAACCGGACAAGTATGAGTGGGTGCGCAGTAAGGTGGAGGTAGAGAGCAAACAATGGCGTTCGTATGTAGACAGGGTCTGTACCGTCCTCAGTGAGGAAATGCAGAAGCTTGGTTTGCACGCTGGGGTATCCGGGCGAGTTAAGCATCTATATAGTTTTTATAAGAAACTACAGCGCAATGCTGGAGATGTTGAACGGTTGGAGGACCTCAAAGCTGCCGCTGATTTTAGTCAGATCCACGACATCATAGCTTTCCGTATTCTGGTAGATTCGACTTCTGATTGTTATGTAGCGCTGGGTCATGTACATAGCTTGTGGAAACCAAAAGACGGACGTATCAAAGACTTTATTGCAAATCCTAAACCGAACGGCTATCAGGCATTACATACTACTGTTTTCTGCCTGGATGATCAACTTGTAGAAATTCAGATCCGCACTTTTGCTATGCATGAGATGGCAGAATATGGTGTAGCGATGCACTGGCATTATAAGGATGTCGGCGACCATGCTACTGCTTCTGCTAAAGAATTGCTGTCCTGGTTGCGCCAGCTCACGGAGTGGCAACGAGAGTTACGGTCAGCCACTGCCAATGATACCGAATTTGTCGAAGCCGTCAGGGATGAAATTTTCCAGGAGCAGATTTTTGTGTTTACGCCTAAAGGAGAGGTCAAGGATTTGCCTGTCGGTTCGACTCCGCTTGATTTTGCTTATCGCATCCATACGAAGGTGGGAGATAGGTGCGCAGGAGCTCGTATTATCAGCGAGAGTGGCAGCGGCGATAATGAGCGTCTTGTGACGCGTATGGTACCCCTGGACTACGAGTTGAAAAGTGGCGAGATTGTCGATATCGTAACGAGCCGTACAGCGCATCCAACTCGTGACTGGCTGAATTTTGCCCGTACTGCAGCTGCGCGTAGTAAAATTCGACGTTACCTCAAAATATATGAGCGTGATATTAATATTCAAATTGGACGAGAGCGGTTGGACCGCGAGCTCAAAGTGATGGGAGTTCGTGGTGTCGACATGCTCACAGAAGAAGCACAAAACTGGTTGAGCCATGAGTATCATAAAGAGTCCTTTGAAGACGTACTGGCAGCCTTTGGATGGGATGATATTCGGCAGCATGCCGGTGCGGTGAAACTCATCGATTTCTGGCAACAACGCGAGCAAAGGGACAGCAAAGAGGTAAAAGAGGAAGATGAACCGCTTACACTGCCTGGTATTAGCAAACAGATGCCTTCGGCTCATTTACAGGTGGCAGGTGTCAGTGGATTGTTAACCAGTTTGGCGAATTGCTGTTGTCCATTACCCGGGGATGAGATTGTTGGGTTCATTAGTCGCGGTAAGGGAGCCATCATCCACCGTGCCGACTGCAAAAATATTGGCCGCTACCGTGAACGTGAGCGCGAACGGTTGGTAGATGTGAGTTGGACGACGATAGGCTATCAGCATTACCCTGCTCCTGTGGTGATTACGGCACGTGACCGTTCAGGGTTGATTCGTGATATTGCCACAGTTGTCTCTGAAAATGGGGTCAACATGGCTTCAGTAAGCTCAAATGTCAGTATGGGCAAGGAGACTGCAGTTATCAGCGCTACACTAGAGGTTGATGATCTGGAGCAGTTGCAGCGTGTGTTCGCACGGCTTGAGAAAGTTAAGGGCGTAATACATGTTGAACGCGACTTAGGCAAAAGTAAGAAGCGATAAAAAATCGGGGCTTTTGGGCGCCAGGCCCAAAAGCCCCGATTTTTTATTAGCCGCGTAGTCGCTCTAATACAGGTGGCTGGCGTAGTTTAGCCAGTGCTCCCGCCTCAATCTGTCGCACACGTTCACGCGTAATGCCTAGCTCACGTCCCACTTGTTCCAATGGATGTGCCTGACTATTGCCAAGGCCAAAACGTAACTGTAAAACAAGGCGCTCACGAGGAGTCAATACAGATTCGAGCACCCGCTGCACTTCATCTTTTAGAGTCTGAGTTGTAGCTATATCCTCAGGTGATGCGGACTCTGTATCGGCAAGTACATCTCCTAATTCTTGCTCCTCGTCCTCACCAACAGGTAACTCTAACGAGATAGGAGCGCCGGGAGCCGCTTGTAATTCAACCATACGAATAGGATCTAAACCTGTTGCTTCTGCCAACTCCTCTTCTGTAGGCTCGCGACCAAGCTCCTGTAAAAGGCGCTGACGTTCTCTACGAATGCGGTTTAATGCAGTGTTTACATAAACAGGAAGACGAATGGTTCGCCCTTTATCAGCAACAGCCCGACTAATTGCCTGTCGGATCCACCATGTAGCATGGGTGGAGAACCGGTGCCCACGCCGCCAATCATAGCGCTGTACAGCGCGAATCAAGCCAATGTTCCCCTCTTGAATAAGATCGAGCAGGGTAAGTCCACGCCCTACGTAGCGCTTGGCAATGCTCACGACCAATCGTAGATTTGCCAGGATGAACTGTTTCATTGCCTCACGGTCACCCATTTCGATGCGTTGCGCAAGCTCAATTTCGCGTTCGTGCGTAATCATAGGCACACGCCCAATCTCACGAAGGTACGTCATCACCGCATCTGATTCACCGGCATCGGTTGAATTGACAGCATTTTCATCTTGATCTTCGGAACGACGCCGACGCATGGGAACACGCTTGGCAGGGGGTACATCATCTGCTGCGATTTTTGGCAAGGCCAGAATAGAGGGATTTTCAAGGTCGGGTGAGGTCTGCAATTGAGTTAGATCTTCATGTGTATCTGACAATTCTTCTAATTCGAGAGGACTTGTGTCCATATTCGCGATATCTTCTTCAAACTCCTGTTCATCCTTGCCAGCGTTCTCTATGTCTTCCTCGTTATATTCAAGATCTTTTGTTAGCAACCGATCGACAATTTCGCCGCATTGCTTGGTAAAATCGGTATTTACTGTGTTTGCATCATCCAGGACAAGTGGGGTTCTTGTCGTGGCATTCTCTAATTCAATCATTTTGCGCCCTCCATGAACAGTAGCATCTTAAGCAGCAAGATAGCAATCTCCTCTGTCGGTTCGATCCTATACTCAGGGAAAGTAAACCTTAGATTTGGACACTATATCCGAGTACCGAGTGGGAGGAAGTTATAGACGCACACAATTCTGTCTCTCTATCCTTTAGAGTAAACACAGAAAGAACAGAAAATATTCCTTCGATACTCTAATTATAACGCAAATACCTCCTTTGATCAACTGATAAGGCCATGGAGGCGCTTCATATCTGTAATAAGAGTAAGCATAACATACTTTTTGTCCCTGTTATCGACATCGATACTCCTACTAATTAATACGTTTCAGGCTTACAAAAGTGGCAAATTGCCAGATGGATTGGTTGAAATCTCGGTTGTAGCAATAATAGGGACACCTTCAAGGTTGCTCTCAGTAATTTCTGCCTGGCTGATGTTTGCTGTATTTACTTGTTTCAAGGTTCGCGCATTTTTTATCAAACGCATCACTAATAAAATGACTACTAGCAGACTCAAAAGTAAAAACGAGGAATATCCAAGTACATCGCCTACAGCTTCCCAACTCGCTCCAAAGATATAACCAAGCATAAGTGGAATAATCGCACCCAGCACTTCTCCAGAGGTATCAAAAAGGAGAAAGTAAGGATAAGGATAGAATTCTGAACCGGAAAGCAAGTTAATGACACCACCTAATGCCGAGAAGAACAGAAAACGGCTTAGAAAGATCGCCCACCCTCCACGACGTTGGAAATACTGGCGAGATTGCACAATTCTCTTAGGCGGGATAAGTTGGTTCCATCTTTTTGAACGCTCAACCCAGTTCAACACTTTACTGCCCCAAATGCGGCCAATCCAATAGCCAGCATTATCTCCGCAAACCAGGGCACTGAAGGAGATTATGAAAAGAAGCGCAACATTGAAATCACCAAGTGCTGCAAATGCTCCTGCAGCAAGTAATAACAGCGTGATTGGAATTGGTATGCCTACGGCTGCCACAAAAACTACGATCCAGAGCGCAAGATAACCATAGTTCTGAAGGAAAAGGAGTAAAAGAGAAAGGAGATTACCTATGTCATTCTCCTTTCCAATGCGAGCAGCTCATTGGCATTCAGGTTGGTGAAGGAATGGTGATAAGGATGTTGTTTTCGATACGTCTTGATAGCTGTTTGAATATCCTTGATGAGCCCGTCGAGTGATCGATGGTAGCGAACAGCTATAGTACGCAGGGGAACACGGCTTATTGACCCAGAATCTGTGATATTTAATTGCTCGTACAGGTAACTTTCGGGAACATAATAGATCCGAGAAACATAGTGGATGGTCATCCAGGATTGGATGATACTTACATCGCCTTCCGAGGCAAGAGTGCGAACTTGCTGAAAGCGCTGGATCGCCTGTACGGTCTGCACAGCACAGAATATTGTTGCACCCAATGCCAGGCATAAAAGAATGCCTGTAACAAAGAGTCTCGAGCGTGTGCTCAACAGTTGCGCTACTCCCTCTGTAAGCTATCACTTGACGTTGCATGGCGTCTTCAATAGAATAGCAGACATGGATACTTCCGCGCAACTCTTGCAGGTCTCAATCAAACGCATAGATACCGATTTACCGCTGCCCACCTATGCTACAGCAGGTTCAGTGGGCTTTGACTTGCTCTGTCGTGAAGAAACAGAGATCGCCCCTCGAAGAGTAGAGCTTATTCCCAGTAATGTAATTGTACGAATACCTGCAGGCTACATGCTGTTGCTGACATTGAGAAGTAGCACACCTCTTCGTAAAGGACTGCTTATTCCAAATGGCGTTGGCATCATTGATCAAGATTATTGCGGAGAGGGCGATGAGTTGAAGATACAGGTCTTTAATTTCCGAGAGGAAGCAGTGACGGTCACGCGTGGAGAACGTATTGCCCAGGGGATTTTTATTCCTGTAATGCGTGTACGTTGGGACGAGATGGATGCAATGGGTCAAGGGAGAGGTGGATTTGGAAGTACAGGTGTATAATGCTGGATTATTACGCTATTCTCGAAGTCTCACCCTCTGCGACAACCGCTGAAATCAAAAAGTCATATCGTCGTCTTGCCCGTTTACATCATCCTGACCTCAATCAAGACGCTCTGGACACTCATATCAAATGCCTGAACGAAGCCTATGAAGTGTTGCGCGATCCGGTAAAGCGCGCCACATATGATGAGCAGCGCAGGGAGAAGAAGCAACGCGCAGAAGCACAGGCAGCGTACCAACGTCGCCAGGAGCAGGTCAAACGTGAACCTGAAATGACTTGGGTCGAGGGAATTATTGGCTTTGTCAAGGAATTGAAAAAAGGATTGAAAGACGAGTAAATTAACATGGCTGCCATACATGCACTGCCTCGTCACTCGCTGAAGCCAGGTGC
>JBKPBA010000015.1:0-5569 GCA_046726675.1 Chloroflexota bacterium | reverse complement strand
GCCGCATAGCAGCATTATAGTCTGGTTATAGCGTTCGACGAATTGAAGTTCTATGGTAGAAACAGTATATCGTACTCCAGCTACTTGAACAAGCATTCACTGGATAAATTTTACCGTTTATTATGGTAGAGTTTAGTACCTATTGAGCGCTTTGAAAAGAAATATCTCAAAAAGCCCATCAGTCCTAAATTTATGTAATTGTCTATAGTATTTTGATGCATTTTACGTTAGTATAGTAAGGGGTGTTGCTAGTCTCACTGGTTTGCTATTCTGCATACTTGTTGATCACCAATCGAGCAAATATTCGAAACATTTTAAGTCACACTTGCGTCCCAAATTTTAGATCTTATTTATATCTCAACAGTAAGCAGTTATCTTTATCTATTGAAAGAGGTATCATATGGAGTCAATCAGGCCTCCAACGTCAAATAAGAAGCTACGCAGTGGAGATGTTGGACAAGAAGTGACCCAAAAATTATTCACTGCTCAATCATCCGATAAAAGTGGCATGTTAGAACAAAAACCTATTGCTTCGACTGGCACAGTCGCAAATAAATTCAGCAAAGACATTCCTGAAGCTGTCAACAACTCACAGAATGACCCGTTTGAGGCAATTGATGGACTCGATACAGCAAATATAGTGGCGATAGATTATTTCAAAGCAGCAGACACACCATTAGAGATATTTGATACTATTAAGTTGCCCGCACAAGCAGAGCTGGGAATAACACAGGAAACCCCAACCACTCCGTTAAAGACGAAACAGCGACCAGGTATCACTCGAGGAAAAGCTATCCTATACACCAGTTTGCTCTTGATAGTTGTCCTGAATGCTGTCTATGCTGGTTACGCGCAATTTATTGGTCCGCAGGGCTGGGCTTTCGTAATTGGAGGACCGGCTACTACAGATAGTGGTAATCCTCTGGCTATCATAAAAAAAGACCTACATCATAGCCTGACCCCAGGAGCAACTGCACAGGCAACACCTCAGTTGACTCCACAGCAATATATCAACCTGATTGTACAAAATATGACGCTCGATCAAAAGCTCGGACAGATGATGATCGTCCAGTTTGTTGGCCCCACTTATTCACTGGATATAAGTACAATGATCAGTCAATACCATGTTGGTGCTGTCTTATTGTTCACCGTTAATAATAATATTTCCGATAAGGTGCAACTCAAAGGGCTAATAAAGCAAATGCAGAGCAATATTTCCATTCCAATGATAGTAGCTATCGACCAGGAGGGCGGAACAGTAGACCGCTTAAAGGCATTGGATGGACCACGGAACGCCGCTGCTGATATTGGCGCGACGAATGATCCTGGAAAGGCAAAGGCCGCAGGAATCCAGGATGCGCAAGATCTGGCATCTTATGGATTTAATCTCAATTTAGCCCCTGTAGTTGACGTTACTAACGTTTATAACCCTCAACTCTATGGTCGTACTTATGGCAACAACGCCGCATTAGTTACGATGATGGCGCAAGCGTATTTGCAAGGTTTACAACAAGGTGGCAAAGTATCAGGCACCCTCAAGCATTTCCCAGGTTTAGGTGATGTAGGTGTCGATCCACATAGCGGCGTGCCTAATCTGTATCGCTCAAAGAATGGCCTGGAGACAATCGACTGGGCTCCATATCGGGCGCTCATACAGCAAGGCAACGTGCATGCAATTATGGTGACGCATGAAATTGTGCATGCGATAGATAGTAGCGTACCTTCCTCGCTTTCCTATAAGGTTGTTACTGGCATCTTACGCAATGAACTAGGCTTTCAAGGTGTAATCATGACGGATAGCTTGACTATGGAAGGCATTACCGCTTACTATGCTGAGGATCAAGCCGCAGCAGTGGCAGTTGAGGCAGGCTCAGATTTATTGATGGGAGCTTCTACTCCCGCTGATGTGGCCCGCATGATCCAGGGAATCAAACAGGCGATTGATTCAGGAGAGATTAGCCAGCAACGTATCGACGATTCGGTACGCCGCATTTTGATGCTTAAATACCAGATTGGGTTGCTTCCTATACCCAAAAACTAATTCAAATTGATAGTTAGGATTAAGAAAGAGAACCGAGTTCCTTTAAAGGATGTGTATATGCTGCATTCAAGCACAACGAATACAGAGCGAGAAAAACGCCTGTCCATGCTGGTGATTTGCATGGTGATTGTAGAAACGATACTGGTAACAATGGCACTGATTCCAGCGCAGTTATGGACACGACTGTTGCCAGGTTCTACGAATGCGGCTCTGTACGGGCCGTTCCCACCAATCCTTGCACCGATTATTCCAGCACTGCTTTATCTGGTTCCCACAGCGGTAGGATTCCTTTGCCGTAGCTGGCAACGAGCACTTCTATTTGCTACCCTACCAGCATGGATTGGATTAGGGCTCTTCGTGATTGCCGCCTCATTCAAAGTTGGCGCTTTCTACCTGGTCTCACCCACACAGGTGACAGCGAATGTTAGTGTATTGGAACTGTTTGCCGCATTAGGCGCTATTGGCTGGCTCGGACGCTTTATATTCAAGTTGCAATAGCTCACAATGAAAGTAAAGCAGAAACCGCAGCTTCGGCCTCTCAGGTTGATACGTTTGGGTGGAGAGCAAGTTAATGGTCTCGAAGCAAGTGTAGAGGATAGTATGATGAGGAGTGAGCAACGTAATAAAGAAACTAAGGCAGTGAAAGAACCGGAAAGCGCGACTGAAACGACTGATGTAGTTCCTGACGAAATACCTGTTCTGTTCGGCAGCATTACGGAGCCTGAGATCCCTCAGGGAGAGAAGGGCGCCCGGTACTTGCTGAAGCGCACGCCCTCGAATTATCTGCTTAACCAGGTGTATGGACTGTGGGTTTTTTTCTCCTTATTCATCCTCACTCTAATCATGACGCGCAAGGTGTCTGTTGTCGAATACGGTGTTTACGCTATTGCATCTGCTGCATTCAATACCATAGCTTATATCATCGCGTTTGGATTAGAAGACGCAACAACCACCTTTGTCCCTCGTGTCTTTGCAGAACATGGAAGGGCAGCAGCAGCACTGCTAGTGCGAAGGCTACTCGCAATACGCCTTGTGATCCTGGCCATTACTGTGACTTTCATGCTCTTTACATTGCCAGTATTGGCAATGCTCATCGCTGCTCTTCCAGTTTCGGGTTCAGCTGGCATAGCCGCTGGTTTACGAAGTCCTGGCTTGCTTGGTCAAATCACACCTATTGCTTTTTGGGTACTTGGAAACGGTATTACCGGTCTATTCATTGCCATTTACGCATCTGAGATGCGTATGCGCATCGTGTTTATCTTCGGCAGTGTAGCTCAAGTACTTCTACTGGGGCTTAGCTTCATAACACTACAACTTGGTTGGGGTATCGATAGTGTACTCTGGTTGCAAGCCATCTGTTCATTACTGAATGCAGCCGTGTTTGTGCTCTGGCAGGCTCCTCTCTTGCTCACAAGAGGAGCAACATATAAACAATCTATGCAGCCAGTGTTGAGAGTCGCGATCTCGGCCTGGTTAACGAACCTTGTCTCAGGAGCATTATTAAAACAAGTATCTATTATCTTGCTCGCCTACTTTGCGGTCTCAGTGGCACAAATAGCTTACTTCAATCTCTCCTTCCAACTTGCGGATGCTGCCAGTCTCTTATTAGTCTCGGGGTTTGGGGCAGTAGGTGGATCAGCGCTTGCCGCTGCATTTGTGGGAAAGAACTATGAGCGCCTGGCACGCACGTGGCAAACACTCATCAAGGTCGAAACGCTCCTGTCGGCACCAGTACTGGTGTTTTGCTTGTTCAATGCGCAAGCTGTTGTGCATTTGTTATATGGCAGCAAGTACGACCAGGTGGGTTCGTTAATGGCAATTTTCCTCTTCTTTAATATCATTGTGCGCGTTCTTGGCACAACCATTCATCAATTGACGCTCTATGTGATAGGTAAACCTAGATTGGTCGTGTTGGGGCAGTTTGTGGGATTGATAGCCGCGATAATGTTTGGGATAGTGTTAATTTCACGGTGGGGGCCAGCAGGAGCGCTTGTAGCTGACGGTATTTCGAAAATCATTATGGGATGCCTGCTGCTCGCATTTCTCTGGCGAGATTTACCCGAGAAATATCCCCTGGGATTCACTTTGCGCATGTTATTGGCGCTGACGATAGCGGCATTGCCTGGAATAATCTGGCATCCTTCAGGTCGCTTTTCACTTGTGATAGCCGGTGTCGTGTTTCTGGTACTATCCTTGGGGCTGTTGCTGGTGATTAAACCTCTGAATACAGGAGATTTAGAGATGGTCGGGGAGGTGAATACGTGGATGGTGAAGTACCTGAGGTGGTTTGGGAGAGGGGTTAAAGTCTAAAGCTTCTCCAAGCCCACCTGTCTCAAATAGTAGATCAAATCTCGACGCTTAATAGGTCCTAGATGAGGCATCAGGCCACTTCCCCGATAGTTAATTTGATACCGTCGACAGAAGGTAACGGATAATGGAGAAAGACCCGTAACAAAATCCAGCCCTCCAACACCTCCTCTAATTCGTCACGACATGCTTCGAGCGTCTCGGCGTTAGCGTAAACTCCTTCGAAACCTGGAATTTCTCCATAGAAAGTGCTATCATCTAGCAAAATCTCATACCTCGCTTTGCCCATAGCTGCCTGGATATAGTTCTTTAGCATGGCAGGCTCCTATGAAAGTCTTCCAACTTATTCTATCTCCTCACGCAGCGCCTGATCCACGATCTGTTGCGCTTGCGGTTCGACTTGAGCTAATAATGTAGTATACTTCTCTTCGCCGATTGCTTTACGTAAGGTAACGATACCACGTTGTGACTCGTCATAATAAGGACTTTGTGCCTCATTAAGGATATTTTGAGCGAGTACTAAAGAGGCTAGCGCAACTTCATAAAGCTGTTCATCGAGATAAAGTTTGCCCAAATTGCGCAGTGTCTTCCCCTGGCCTTCGCGATCTTCCACCTCCTGGGTGATATTCAAGGCTTCTTTATAATACCGCATAGCTTGCTGCTTGTTTCCAAGTTTCTCATGGACTGTGCCTAGATTCTTGAGTGTTCGGCCTTCCCCTCTTCGATCGATTTCTCTTCGGATATGTAAAGCTTGCTCAAGATATTGCAGAGATTGTTCATACCGCCCTAACTTTCTGTAGACTTTGCCAAGATTGTTCAAAGACCAGGCCTCACCTTTACGATCTCTCTCTCCTTTAAAGATGCTCATTGCTTGTTCGTAATACTCTTGCGCTCGATCTCTATTGTTCAAATCCTCGTAGACCCGACCTAGATTGTTGAGAGTTTCGGCTTCTCCTCTGCGATCCTCTACCTCTCTAAAGATGCTTAACGCCCGCTCATAATACTCCGGTGCCTGCTCATCCTGTCCCAATGTAATATAGACCCAGCCAAGATTGTTGAGGGAACAACCTTCTCCCACAGGATCTCCCTGCTCCTGATATATATGCAATGCTTGCTCATAGTCTCCTCTTGCTCGCCCTCTTCTGCCTAATTCCGCATAGACCCGACCAAGGTTATTGAGGGTCATGGCTACTCCAAGAGCATCTTCCTGCTCTTGATATA
>JBKPBA010000014.1:0-4622 GCA_046726675.1 Chloroflexota bacterium | reverse complement strand
GTCTGGAGCAGTCTTCAGGAATTCCTTGTCGACTTCGCTGAATGCTCTGGCTGCTGCGATCAGGTATTCAGTCCTGCGCTCATTCCGAATCAGTTTTAAAAGCTCTCCCTCATCTACGACTGCTATTTGTATTGGCTCTGGGAAAGCCCAATAGAGAGTTCCGTTGACCTCTAGTCTGCTGCCATATCTCTCAATCAGTTCCTGCTTTGTCTTCTGCGCTATTTGCATTGGATTGCGTTGTGTGAGCACTGCCCAGCAGGCATTCTCGAAAGGTGTCAGAAACTTGACCTGGTGGTACCCATACAGGTGCTCAATTATTGGAGCGAAGTTGGCATCTTCTCGACCAATTTGATAGAAATGCTGTAGATCATCCTTCAAGCTCAAAAACAACGTCATGCGTTCTATAACAGCATTTTCTGTATCTTCGGTGATAGACCGATCAGAAAAAAATATGTATTCGAACCGTGGTTTCTCAGTCGTTCCAATTGAGGTCAGTTGAAAAACAACAGTTTGACCATCAATGCTGATGGCTTTGGTAAGTGAGTGTGAGGAGATGGTTTGTTCCTGTTTAGTGGGCATGAATACTCCTAAAAAGTTTAGAGACTTATCGAAGTCGAATGGTGGGGTTGGGTTGAGAGTACCTACTTTTGTGTCCATAATTCGTTCAACTTTCACTTTACATAATGAACGCGTAGAGATCTTTCTTTCAGCTTTGAAGAATCACCTCGGTTGTTTTGAAATGTAGTTTTGCGATTTCTGCCAGTATATCTTTACCATGTTCAGCAACGAGTTCTCGTCCTACAGTTACTATTAAGGGATCAGACGACCCTTTCGGCAACGTTTTGCCTACCCGCTTGGATAATTGCTCCATCTGCTGTACAAACCTGGCACGAGCAAGTATAGACGCAGCAGCGACAGCAGTATCTTCTTCTGCTCGTGGTTGTTGTACTACTGTGATCTGACGACCTTTCTCTCGTAGCACTTTACGTACATAGGACTCGTCACCAAATTTGTCAACAACTGCAAGATCGCACGGTACTTTCTCCAGCATATTCTCCAATGTCCAGGCATGTCCCCACGCTAGAAGTCGGTTCAGATTCTGTACTTTAGCGTATAACTCATTATAGCGTTTAGGCTCTATCGGCACTACAAAGTGAGGACACAACGACTTGAGATCTTCGGCCATTGCCAGCATACGATTGTCAGTAAGAAGTTTACTATCGCGAACTCCCAAAGCGATTAACCTATCTTCGGTCTGCTCATCCACAAACACTGCGCCGATTACTAGTGGGCCAAAATAATCTCCTTTGCCTGACTCATCTAACCCAATTCTTGGTCTGCCAGTAAAGCTTGTTGTTGGGGTACTCGAAGGTGTTTCAATAAGTGTTGATTGAGTAGCTGTTGCCACTGCTGGTTGCACCGAGACTGCCTTTCTTTCGTTCCACCATGATTTGAGTCTGGTCTGTAGCTCACCTGGTTTGCCTTGAATGAGCGCTCTGCCAGTTGTGAAAAAATCGACGGGAATCCTGGTTATCCCATCAGTTATCTTCAGTTGATAACCAGACTGAATCTCTTTTTCATCAAGAATTGTCCAACCATTACTTTGGACGAACTCGCGCAAAGCGTCTATATTTGCTTGTAACTTTGGCTCATTCATTTAGGCCTCTTTTTACAATTGATAACCAGCTTGCAAGCCGATTTGAAGTGTGTTTATGAGAATGAAGGACTTTTCTGCGTGCAAGACCTGTAACCTGTGAACGTATCTATCTCTGAATACACAATAGTATAAAAACCAAAGCTCATAGAATCCTCTTGGATCCTGGTAGAACACCCGAAGAAGCAACATTGCTACTGGATATTGCTATGGCAATACAGCCAGGTGGATGATGCTGTCCCTCACATCAATATATAGTAATAACTGTATCACACGAAACGAGGGACAGAAAGCGGGTTTCGATACTTGTATATTGGGTAATTTGGATGAAATGTTATGGATTTACTATATTAGGAGATGCATTCTCTCTTAAAAAGTCATCTTTCCCTTGCAAACCCTCTTCATGCATGTTATGCTTCTCGTACAGATGATCTATATTCTGCGAGATCATAGGGGGTTATTTCTTCATGGCGCAGGCGGAAGTTGGCATGATGCCGCAGCAAGGAGTATTGCTGCGGCGAGCGCACGAATTGTTGGAAGGCATCGGGAAACCTGTCTCCGAAGATCTTTTGCTGCAACACTTATTTGGCGTCACAGAAGGTGAAGGCACAGATAAAAGCGCTATGTGGGTCACGTTGTTGCGAAAGACTCTTCGAAGTTCCTCAATGTTTGAAGAGATTGATGAACATCAATGGGCACTTCTTGCATGGCAAAGCACACAACGACCCCTTCAGGAAATAGAGTTTGTCATTCTGGATACAGAGACAACTGGTCTTCGCCCTGGTCATCATCGCGTAATCGAACTTGCTGGTATTCGCATGCGTGCAGGTGAGGTTATTGGTTCTTTTCAAAGTCTGCTTAATCCTGGTGTTCGTCTACCTGCATTTATAGTCCAGTTTACAGGCATTACGCAGGAGATGGTTGCTACAGCACCGAAGGCACATGAAGTGTTCCCCGACTTTCTGAATTTTATTGATGGAGCTATTCTTGTTGGTCATAACATTGGCTTTGATATTGGTTTTCTCTCCTATGAGGCACAACTACTTGGCTATGATTTTCCTTTAGATGGACTGGATACAATTCCTCTGGCACGCCGCTTTCTCCCTACATTGCGACGTTTCAAGCTGGATAGTGTAGCCAGCCATCTCAAAATAACTACGGCGAATCGTCACCGTGCCATGGGAGACGCCAGAGTCACGGCTGCTGTTTTCATGAAATTGCTGGAATTGGCGCAACGGCAAGGTATTCAGACACTTGGACATCTGCGACGCCGTTTGCAATTGCCGGTTGCCTGGAACGGTGATATTACGCAGGCTACCGCAACTAAACAGATAGAACAGTTACGTGCAGATGGCAAAATCTCAGCGCAATCAGCCACTTTGCGGCCGACCGGAACGCTCTTCCTTAATCCTGCCTGGAAACGAGACTTTCCTGCCAGGCCAGGTGTATATTTGATGAAGGATTCCTATGGGCAGGTCATTTATGTTGGCAAGGCTAAGTGTCTCAAGGATAGACTTGCTTCCTATTACAATCAGCCTCTGGGTTATACACGCAAGATGGATGGTCTTTTACAGAACGTCAAAGAGATTGAGACACGAGTGCTTGGATCAGAGTTAGAAGCTTTACTAGTAGAATCACAACTCATCAAGGAGCTTCAGCCCACTTATAACGTCCAGTTACGTAACTATGAACTTTATCCTTTTATCAAGATCGATATTCAACATCCCTTCCCACGTGTGTATGCAACGCGAGAGGTAGCTGCTGATGGTGCTCGTTACTTTGGCCCTTTCCGTAGCCGTCGTATCGTTGATATCACCATCGAACTGGTACAAAAAGTATTTCCCATTCGTACCTGCACTCGCTCACTACCCCCACAGGGCAAACCATCTGACCCTTGCCTGCGCCTGCACCTGAATCGCTGCCCTGGGCCGTGCAGAGGTGAAGCCGTTGCCGATTCAGAGCAATATCACAAAACAATTGAGGAAATATGTGCTTTTCTTGGAGGGGAACGGGAAGACCTGCTTGACCGCTTACGTCGACAGATGCTGGAGGCATCGCATCAGTTAAACTTTGAACGCGCTGCCTGGTTGCGCGACACTATCCGCAGCGTGGATGAAGTTTTGATCGGTCAGCGCTTGATTACAGGCGCAGTCGAAGCCAATAACCTTATTATTGTCTATCCTTCAGCCAGGGAGCAGCATGATGAGCTCTTCTTGATCCGTCATGGTCGCCTGCTAGAGCAACGTTGTATCCCGCATGAATCAGACGCAATGAAAAGCTCCGTCCAGGAGCTGCTACAGAGAGCCGGTTCGCTTGGAGAAGCGCCTGATATTGTTGGCAAAGCCGAGGTAGACCAGATCAATATTATCAGCCGCTGGATACATCACCACAGTAATGATCGTGCCTTTTTCCCTTTCCAACAAGCGTTGACAGACGAAGATGAGGCACGTCTCCTGGCCCAACGCATCTGGGTAGAAGTTGATGCCGTACGAAATTTGCCTGTTGATTATAGCACAGAGGAAGAGGATAATACGTTATAACTAACACAACCTGTATTTCTTCTGAAGGAGTTGGCACGGCATGTTACTTTCCGACAAGCGTATAGTGGAAGAGTTGAAAAGCGGCAACATTATAATCGAACCATTTGATGAGCGTCAATTGGGGACCAATTCCTACGATTGCCGACTGGGAGAATGGTATTTTCAGGGTGATATGAATATAGACGTTATACACCTGGATAATCCCTATGATATTCGCCGCTATTGGGGAGAGCCTCGACAGGCCGGAGATGGAAAGATCGCCATTCGACCTGGCACGACCATCCTGGCGCACACGCGAGAAGTCATCGGTGGGCATAATGGCTACCTGGCAAAGATGTATTCTCGCAGTACGGTAGCAAGGTCGGGTCTATCAGTCTGTCGTTGTGCTGGTGTTGGCGATGTTGGCTATATCAGTCGCTGGACTATGG
>JBKPBA010000013.1:0-4805 GCA_046726675.1 Chloroflexota bacterium | reverse complement strand
CTCTTCAGGGTGCATGCCACCTGGACAGTCAGGTGTGTTTTGGTGGGATACACAGCCTGAATACCCATGCCATCAGGCAGGAGGAGCAATGAGGATAACAATTCGGCGTCCGCAGAACCCATCGATGCGATTCTCCTCTCTTACAACGTAGCATCCAATTGTATCGATGGGAATCTAGCAGAAAACTGCACTCCTGTCCAAGCAAGCTAGCTCACTTAAAGTGAGGATGAGCCAGGTGTTCAGTCCCAAAAACAATAATTATACCAACCCAGGGGGAGGGGAGGGTGTTTCAAGTGTTTCGATGGTTGCCTTCCTGATGCGGTGGCGGTTGCGCCTACCTTCCCGTATCGTCTCAACCGGCAGTAAGCCGGTTCAGATCCAGCGCGTGACCGTTGTATAGTCGACTCTGAGCAGCTTTGCTACTTGTGGTGGTGTAAAATATTCCTGTTCCATACTTGAAAGAACGTTCTACCTTTTCTTTTCGGGGCATTGAGCAAGAATTACCTTATACTTAATTAAAAATTCTTGCTAGCAATTTTTAGAGAAATCGAGTGATAAATAATATATAGCTACTCATATAGCTTCAACCCTGGTATTCGATGCGCTGGTTTGTATATTACATACCCGTGAAATATAAATTTCTGGTAGGCAGTATGCGTTGATGCAAGCACATGTTCCAATTCAGGTATCCGGCCTGAATTTTCGGGATACACAAAACCAGGATTACTATCGGCATCGACCATCTTTCGGTAGGGTTTATAGCGATCAGACCCATGCGTAAGTTTTCCCCAGCTATCTGCACATACCAAAGCTTCTTGTGTTTGAAAAATGAGACGAATACACGTCCAGTATTCAGAATAAAAGCGGGTTATATGCAACTGTTCTAATTTATTCGCGAGCTGGTCAAATTGTTGTTGATTAGCCTGGTTTGAGGGGATTTTATGAAAAATATTCATCGAGGCCGTAAAGCTCATTAAGCATACAAAAAGTAGAATGCTAAAGCGAAAAACATTCAGTGTAAAATGACGCCACATTTCCACATTTCCCGGTTTTATCGGTAGTCTTTCATAGAGAGGCCAAAGTATCGCTGGTAGTGAGACCAATGTGCAAAGAAGATATCGAAGTCCTAGTACTTCAGCAAAAATTCCAGTGGAAGTTCTGGCAAAAACAATAAGTGTCAATGCGGCTCCAATGAGCAACATCAAACGAGCTGACTGGCGTATAAGTTCTTCTTTTGTATCCGATTGTTTTGAGCGATACTTCCATATTCCGAGGATGGTTACGCTAATAAGCGTAAGGGCAACTATGAAGAGGATGACATATCCCAACCCATAGGCGGTTTGCAACGCTAAACAAAGTCGGCTAGCAGGCAAGGAAGACACAGCACTAATATAACAATCTGGATACAGGCCAAGCAATGCAGGAAGCGTGATAAATAACGGAGAAATAATATGGTCAATTGGTACATAATTGATCCCGGAACCAAGCTTGCTGAAACTTATGAAAATTGATATAGAATCTTCACCCGGAGCAGCCGTCAGATTATAATGTATGAGAGGCCATGCTCCTATCATCACTCCTAACAGCACAATCCATGACCATTTTAAAAGTGCCTTCCAACGCCACAACACTAGTAATAACCCTGCTACAATTATATAGGGTAGAGCAATCAAGTCTACCCACAAGAGCAATCCAGCTACAATTCCCCAAAAGAGAAAAAGTAAAATATTCCATATCAAGTGGCATTCTGTTGAGATTAGTTGATAGGAGAGCAAGAATAGCAATGAACTCAAGAATGGGAGAGAGGGGTATCCAGGGAATAGTTGATAGACATAAAGAAATTCAGTTCCAAGTCCTAATATCACAAGAGTGATGAGAGCAAACGATTTTGAGAAAATTTTTGAGGTGATAATATACATACACACGAGGAATAGTGCATAGTATAACAACATACCCATTCTCACTGACCATACTGATACCCCAAACACTGAAAACATCGCTGTCCCCACGTAGGCATCAATTGCTCCCAGATACTGTTGACCATAGAAAAAGACGGGATAATCAACATGATTCTTGATGTGCAATGCCATCAAGTTCAAGATAGCCTCATCACTATTCGTAGCGGGCCAACCAAGTGAAGTGAAGAGAAAACGTAGGAAGCATGCCAAAATAATGATGATCAATGCTGCCAGATCAAAATATGAAAATCTTTTGCGTTTTTCCCGCTGTGCATTGTACTTTATCATTTCGGGCTCCCCCAGACAAAGTTGAGGTAATTTAGAATTGAGGTGTTCGGAAAATGCATTCTAGAGGATATTGAGAAGTATGTCAAACAAAAATGCTTTTCACCCAGGGCAATCGCATCTAAATTTTCAAGCGGCTTGTACAGCGCAATTGCACAGCAGAGTTTTGAAAGCAGACTTGTTGTGACGCTGCCTGTAAAGCCAGTTCCAAAAATTAGATGCGATTGCCCTGGCCTATTGAGGTGAAAAATTGGGGTCGCATATTATTTCAGCCTGTTGAAAAACTCTGGCTGGCGAGAGCCGAAAGATAAATCCATCTTCGAGGGTTATTGAAGTCTGACAGTTCGTAACGTTTTTCGTAACGATTTTAGGACGGTCTCTGTGGTAAGATGGGAGCGGATGAAGACGCCTTTCTTCGAACGAGATATGGCAGAAGCGCCTGGCGTTTCATGAGAGTCAGTAGAACCATCGACAACAGGAACCCGGGCGACAAACAGGGAGCGCACGAATGAACGTTGAGC
The DNA here is from genome assembly GCA_046726675.1 of Chloroflexota bacterium. Lineage (GTDB taxonomy): Bacteria > Chloroflexota > Ktedonobacteria > Ktedonobacterales > Ktedonobacteraceae > DATMNR01. The sequence continues at coordinate 2,041 of JBKPBA010000013.1, read as the reverse complement.
ATGCGCCAACAGCTATGACGGAGAGCCGTGAACGGCACAGCTATGCTCGCCTGCACGGGCGCTGGATCGTCCTTGCCCGACTCGGCTGGGTTGCACTAGTCGTCCTCACGCTGGCGATCTTCTTCGCCAGCCTCCCGGTGTTCCTGGCACAACTGCACACGCTCTGTGCTGGGACAGCCTGCGCGGTCTCCTCCAATCAACTCTCAACTGGACAAGTAGGAGCGCTCAAAGGGATTGGCCTGTCTCCGGATGCTTACGCAGCGTTTACGGTCGCGCTCACGTTTGCCTCGGTGGTGGTGTGTTTGGTGGTCAGCACTGTGATCGTCTGGCGCAGGTCCGACGACCGGATGGCGATGTTGGTCGCGCTCCTGCTCGTGACGTATGGCCCGATGATCGCGACGAGCTCTGTGTCGAGGAGTCCCTCCCCCTGGCAGGTGCCCAACCAATGCCTCTTTTTCCTTGCGAGTGCCTTGTTCGTGCTCGTCTTCCTCCTGTTCCCTACTGGGCAGTTCGTGCCACATTGGATGCGCTGGACCCTCATCGTGTGCTCGCAGGGCTTGTCCCTAACGCTTTCCTTGCGCCTCTCACGCTCACTACACCGCTTGGCTGGCTTGTCGTGCTCGTGCTTCTGGGCGAACTGGCGGTGCTTGTGATCGTGCAAGTTCACCGCTACCGGCGCGTGTCCAGTCCACTGGAGCGTCAGCAAACCAAGTGGGTGGTCTTCGTTCTGGCCGTGTTCGTCACGCTCGGATTTGGGGGAGAAGTGCCCGCGTTGATCTTCCCACCGCTCGCTGACCCCAATTCGCCTTCCGGGTCGCTCTATCAGCTCGCTGTAAGCACCATCATCTCCTGCCTGGGGTTCTTGATCCCGCTCTCGTTTGGGTTCGCTATGCTGCGCTACCGGCTGTGGGATATTGACCTCATCATCAATCGCACGCTGGTGTACGGGACCCTGACGGCATCACTGGCCTTGGTTTACATGGGCCTGGTCATTGGGCTCCAGTCGCTCGTGCATCTGTTGACAGGAACCCTCTCTGAGCAGCCCCTCGTCATCGTGGCCTCCACGCTGGCCATGGCGGCCCTGTTCCACCCACTGCGCCAGCGCATCCAGGCGATCATCGACCGCCGCTTCTACCGGCGCAAATACGATGCAGCCAAAACAGTGGAAGCGTTCAGCGCTACCCTGCGGGAGGAAGTAGATTTGGACCAGTTGCGCGAGCAGCTGCTGGCAGTCGTCCAGGAGACGATGCAACCCTCACATGTCTCACTGTGGTTGCGTCCATCTGAACATGACGGAAACCAGCGAGCCCTTTGGAGAGCCACTTTTCCGGTTTCCTCTGAAGGAAAATGAAGCAGTGAATGGGCTCCAGGCTCATTCTCATTTCCAGTCTTTGCGTATGAAAGGTGACTCCAATGATGGGAAGCAAACAGCGGCACGCGGGCCCCGCTCATCCATGCCTCTTTAGAAGACTTGGTGCCAGCAGATCACTTCTACCGGCATCTGGAACAATCGCTTGACGTATCGTTTGTACGTGAGTTCGTGCAACGGACCTATGAAAGCCTCGGTCGTCCCTCCATTGATCCTGTGGTCTTTTTCAAACTGCAATTGGTGCTGTTCTTTGAAGGCCTGCGGTCTGAACGGCAACTCATGCGCCACGCAGCAGATCGGCTCAGCGTGAGGTGGTATGTCGGATACGACTTGGAAGAACCGTTACCAGATCATTCAAGCCTGACGCGTATCCGGGAACGCTATGGCCTTGAAGTCTTTCGCCGCTTCTTTGAGACGATTGTCCAACAATGCCAGGAAGCCGGACTGGTCTGGGGACGAGAGTTGTATGTTGATGGCACCAAAGTGGCTGCCAATGCCGGAAAGGAGTCCGTGAAACCACGCTTTGCTGTCGAAGCGCACCTTCGTGGTCTGTTTGCTACCGATGCTGCAGAGCCAGTTGAGGAAGCAGAACAGCAGAAAGTCCAAGAGAAACCAACAAGCAATGAAGCGCCGGTACGGCTTCCTGTTTCGCTCTCAGCGACAGTGTACGAG
>JBKPBA010000012.1:0-4013 GCA_046726675.1 Chloroflexota bacterium | reverse complement strand
AGCGAGCCCTCAATCTCTCCTCCGAAGAAAGTGGGATTGCAACATCCGGTTGTGACCCTCTTAGGAAAGTAAGCTACGATCAGGTGTGCAGGGGTACTGAATGAGTACTCCTGCCACAGTTTTTGAAAGGAACATCTCAATTGGATGCAGGCTCACTCGTTGGGGTGCTGGCGGTATTCGTGCTGGTAGCTACCAATGGTTTCTTCGTCGCAGCAGAGTTTGGCCCGGTAAAAATTCGCCCGCTGGCACACTTCATTGAACCGCTGTTCGCTTTCGCCGGGGGCACGGCCGCAACAGAGCTTGCCCATAGTGCCGCTACTGCCATCAGCTTCTTCCTGATTACGTTGTTCCATATCGTTCTTGGCGAACTGGTTCCCAAATCGATTGCCTTGCAGCACAGCGAGGGAACAGCGTCCTTCGCCGCTTTCGTGGCATGCTCATTTCCCCTCACCTTTCGGTTCAAGGGAAGCCCCGTGACCTTAGGGATCTCTCCAATCCCCGCCGATATTCGGTTGTACTATGCCCCGTTACATGGCGCACCGCATGTACCAAATAGCCAGTACAGCCAGCACAGGCCCATGGCAACAAGATGTCTTTGGTGCTACAATCAAAATAGAGGGAGGTTTCGACCTTTTTTGAACCCTGATAAGGAACACCGTGTATGCTGCTCAAGGAACGTTATCGCATCATAAACCAGATAGGACAGGGTGGCCAGGCCGCTATCTATAAAGGGCAAGATACTGGACTTGGTAATCGCCTGGTGGCCATCAAAGAAATGAGCCAGGATGGCTTGAGCCCAAATGAGCTTCAAGAAGCTGCTGACGCTTTCAAGCGTGAGGCGCATATGCTCGCCGATCTTCAACATCCTAATATCCCCAGTATCTATGACTACTTTCACGAAGCTGGACACTGGTATCTTGTGATGGAGTTTATAGAAGGTGAAACGCTAGAGGACTACTTAGCCAGGGCAGAGGGAGGAACATTACCAGTCAAGGAAGTTCTCGATATTGGGATTCAGCTCTGCTCTGTACTTGAGTACTTGCACAATCACCAGCCGCCAATCATCTCCCGTGATCTGAAACCAGGTAATGTTATGCGAGCCGCTGATGGACACCTTTACCTGATTGACTTTGGCATTGCTCGCCATTTCAAGCCAGGGCAGTCCAGGGATACTACCGCGCTCGGCTCGCTGGGTTATGCCGCACCGGAGCAATATGGAAAGGCGCAAACCACCGCTCGCTCAGATATCTACAGCCTGGGAGTCATACTCCATCAAGCGCTCACTGGCAACGATCCTGTATCTAATAAACCTACGATGTTTGATTTCCCATCGCTGAATCTCCCTAGTGATCCTGCCGCAGCAGAGCTGCAAAAACTGCTCTTGCAAATGCTGGACAGACAAGAGAGCGCTAGACCGGACAGCACATTTGTCAAACAGGAACTGCAGCGCATTGCCGCCCGGTACACTCTGCCTCTACCTGTGACTGCCCCGGAGCCACGAGTTTCTCCACAAACTGTATTCAGCGCACCTTCTGTTTCCTCAAGAGAGGGTATATCCAGCAATGTTGCGGTGCAGGAGCCTGTTGCCGCTCCTCCTTCGACCGCTCCACGCCGTCGGAAGTTTACACGGCGTATGGTCATAGTGAGCCTGGCAGCCGTCACAGGTTTGGCGCTAGCAGGGGGCGGCATTGCCTGGTTGGTGAACGCTCAACAAGCGGGACCCTCGAGAGGGACTATACCCTCTCCTCAAGCTCGGTCCACGCCAACGCAGGGAGCAGCCGTAAATTCAGTTCACATTTATGACCGGTCGGGTGTCTTACAAGCAGACACAGTACAAAGTGAAGCGGCAAAACTGCCATACCCTATTGACATCTACGCGGTGAACGATTTTTCGGGAACAACTACGGACTTCGATCAACGTACCAGGAGCCAGGTGACCAGCCCGCGCTTGATGGTGATTGCAATTGATACCGTGCATCGCCATGTCTATGTAACGGGCGGTCCAGACGTACCATTGAGAAGTGAGCAGTATCAGCGCGCAGCGAACTCCTTCGTGAGCAGCTTCCAGAGGGGAGGCTATACGGGTGCAACCATTGCTGCAATCCGTTCGTTGCACAATTCGTTGGCATGATCCCAGCATTGGAAAGTTACCTGTTTATGTACCGTCAATGGTAGTTCAGTAGTTTTACTGAGGACCATATTTAACATCCTGAGACATAAAACGTACTAGTAATGTAGGATGTTCAACATTTATATCCTCTTGCTTGTTGATAGTCGTGATGGAGAAAGAAAGAGTTACATTGATGAGTATATATTCGCAAACTGCTGTGAGATGGCTCAGAAAAGGACTTCTGGCTATCGCTGCTGTGCTGGTGCTCCTGCTTGTCAGCGCATGTGGCGGGGGGTAATAGCGTGCATGTGTATGATCATGCGGGTGTCCTGGACCAGAACAAGGTGCAAAGTGAAGCATCAAGCCTGCAAAAGCCGATGGACATCTATACGGTAAACACCTTTTCAGGAACGAAGTCGCAATTTGACCAGGCCACTCGAGCGAAGCTTGGCAATAATCCAGATTTGATCGTGATGGCTGTAGATACACAACATCATCACCTGGCAATTGTGAGAGGCGCGAATGTGCCGCTATCGGGCAATCAGATTAGCAGTGCTGTGAATGCCTTCGCAAGTAACTACGGGAATGGTGACTACACAGGCGCCACGGTCGCAACGATTGACTCTATGCGCAATTCGTTAGGAACGTCGGCTGGTCCGTCCGGAGGTGGAATCTTTTCCGGTCTACTCGGAACTCTTTGTATTGTTGGTCTGTTAATTCTTGGCGCAATCCTGCTCTTTGGCGTCTTCTTCCGCAGACGCCTTGGTTTTGGCGGGTATAATCGTCCTCCCGTGTACCAACAGCCTCCCTACAACCAGGGATATCCGCCAAATTACTATGGACCAGGTTATAATCAGGGCTCTGGTATGAATCCCTGGGTCGCTGGAGGACTTGGAGCTGCCGCTGGTGGCTTCCTGGGTTATGAACTAGGCAAGGATGCAGGTGAGCGCGAAGCGCGAGAGCAAGGTCAGGGCGATGGAGATTGGGCCGGCGCTAGCGGCGACTTTGGCGGGGGAGCTGGCGGAGACTTCGGTGGTGGCGGCGACTTTGGCGGGGGAGGTGGTGGAGATTTCGGTGGTGGCGGCGACTTTGGCGGAGGTGGAGATTTCTAAATAAATATGAGTCATCCCGAGGTTTGTAAATGATGAGTTTAGAAGTGGGAACAGGAAGGGGCGACCCTGTGCTGGCTACTTGCAATATCCATTCTTGAATGCGCAGTGAGTAGAAGGTATAAACAGGTATATGAACTAGAAAAAGTGGCGGGTTGTGTCTGCCTGTCACGCTGGTCGTCTTGCAGATAATCGGACGCCCGTCGGTTTCGATTCGATTACTTATTCATCTTTCTAGTATTACTTGAGTATTTGTTCTTTCGCATCGAAGATTCCTCCCTGCGCTGGCTCGCTTGTCTCTGCTTTATCACACACGCTTCGCGGTAGGTAATGCCATTGGATATGGTGGATAATTAGATCACATCCTGCGAACGGATTTGGGCTGGTTGCTCTTTATTCGACTGTACAGGTAGGGTAATTCGTTCTGAGAGCACATGTGCCTGTAGGCTCGCTATCACTCCAGGTGGATGAAGAGTTGTGGAGCGGGCTTCGCTGCAATTTGGGCGCGGGGACCTAGCCGTAGCACAGGCATAAGCCTTGTAAGGGGGTCGATGGCCAGCCAGAGCCATAACACCTTGTAGAAGCTCCTGGAGGGAGCATAGTGATTCCTCTACGGATGAAAAAGTGGTTCTTCTCTGATTCTCGCAAGGCATTCATCTAGTGATAAACCACGATACACCTCCCACCACTGGCCGGTGTATCTCATATAGGCCAGGTTGAAACGGCCATTCCCAGCATATTGCAGACGCGTGAATCTCGTCTCGAAGGTAGGTGATATGGCATTTGGACCGGGG
>JBKPBA010000011.1:0-7181 GCA_046726675.1 Chloroflexota bacterium | reverse complement strand
CTCGAGCAGCATCTATGGAGAGTGCTGCTTTATAAGGACGCTGCGATGTCAAAACGTCATAGACATCTGCCACAGTTAAAATGCGAGCGCTCAGGGGAATCTCCTCCCCTTTTAGGCCTGATGGGTAGCCGCTTCCATCCCATGCCTCATGATGAGACAAGACGGTCTCAACGTAAAATGGATGCACGTCACAACCGATGAGAATCCGTGCTCCAATGAGCGGGTGACGTTCCATTGTTTTGCGTTCTTCGTCTGAGAGTATATCAGCTTTAAGCAGAATATCATTCGCGATCCACGTTTTCCCCAGATCATGCACTAAAGCTGCTAATGCCAGGTCACGTGCATCGCGCCTGCTCCACCCCACATAACGAGCCACGCGCTGAGCATACGTTGCCACCCTGCGAGAGTGGTCATATGTTACAATGTCACGTTCCTGGATACTGTTTGCAAACGATAGGAATATATGTTTATTTTCACGTTCGCGGTCGAAACGAGCCTGTCCACCCAAGAAGCTCCGCTCCTTGGGTGGATAAAGATTTGTTATTGCATCTATGTTATTCATAAAGAGTAGCACCTTTGCTTATGAGAAGAAATCAAGATTTCACTCTATAGATACTTATATCGAACATATATATTGTTCAATAAATCTCACTCTGGAAAGAATAGTAAATCAGTTCTATTGAGTCAAACGTTTAGGACTTATGGTTGAAAGCCACAACAAACTAACTATTGATGTGTGGAGGCTTAAAATATGGCACCCGACTTCTTTGAACTCACAGAATATTCCTAAGCTCTACTTATTAAACTCGCGACTCAAGTTAGATGTTCCTGATTCTGGTTGAAATATGACTTTTGTATCAGAAGAAAGTGTGTGAGAGGCCAAGCACTCCGCCCCCCCAAATAGTCCCTCTTTCTATACCACAAGTTTTTAAACAACGAAGTTTATGATAGACTCGTCATAAGTAGCATTAGAAATTACATAGGTGCAAAAGATATGGAGCAGAATCCTGAACTCCTGCAAACGGAGAACTTAATAGAAGAACAAAAACGGACAGATGGCGTTATCACCCTGGTATTAACAGCTGACAATCATTTAGGATATACCGCGTCGAGTCAACCTCCTCGCAAGCGCGAACAGCGCAAGCAACAGTTGCGCCATGCTTTTCAACGGGCAACGGATTTTGCTATCGGTCAGAGTGTTGATCTCTTCATACAGGCTGGTGATCTTTTTGATACTCCAAATCCTGATGAGCAAGATCGTAGCTTTGTTGCCGAGCGGCTCGCGCAACTGCGCCATGCAGGCATCCGGACTGTTGCTATTGGCGGTATTCATGATACCTCGGTTGAGACACCCTCCGCGATGGATAGAGGAAAAGACGAATTCACTTCGTCGATTCTCGCTCCTCAGCTCAGCTATGCGCGCTTAGGGGCGTTACACTATTTCGCGCGATCTTCTAGTGTATCGAAGACTCAAATTGCTGATCAGGTACAAGAAAGCAAGCACCTCGAACCACTAGTTTTTGATATTCGAGGTACCCTGGTTGGTATATGTGGTCTAAGTGTTGTAGCTGGTCAAGAAGGCGATCCTTTAGAATACCTGCGCGCACACAATGATTTAGAGCGTGTGGCTATTTCCTTGCTCATATTGCATGCACCAATTGAAGGTTTTGAGATAGAAACATCCTTAGATTACATACGTGCTCAAGTCAATCGAGTCAGTATAGCCAACCAATCAATTTTTCGATATATTTTGGCAGGCTATCAACATGCTTACCGGCATCTATCAATTGGCCAGTGTGATCTTATTGTTGCAGGAGCTACGCAGCATATCGACTTCCGTGATCCTGATGATGAGCCGGGTTTCGTCTTTATCGGTCTTGCAGCCGATGGCATTTGTTGGTGTAAGCATATTGCTGTAGAATCCCTCCAATTGCGACGCCTGGTTGTGCCTGCAAATGAATTGATGCAGTATGACACAAATGCAGAACATATAGATATTACTGAAAGCATACTAGAGCGCCTGCGCCCGTTATGCACTGATGATGCTATGGTACAACTTCGCTTTGAAGGCGAACTCACACGTAAACAATACCATCAATTAGATCTCAATCGTATTCGGCGCTATGGCGAAGAGCATTGTTTTGCTCTATCAATTGACGACAGTGCTCTTTCATTCCTATCTGAACAAGAGATCATTTCATCAGCAGATGGGCACGTAAGTTCAGTTCACAGAGTTGAACGCTTTTCTCCACGTGAGGAACTCATGGCTCTTGCAGACGAGTGGATTGCTGCTGCCCCTGATGAACAGGAGCGCAAAGCCTTGCAGGCTACCAAAGAGGAACTACTAGCCGCCCTAAGGCATGTGTAGATAGCAACCTTCCAGGTCAAGTAGACCCACCATCGGAGTAAAAAAACATGATAATTCTTAAACATTTGACGGTCGAACGTTTCAGGCTCTTGCGAGAGATTGATCTGCACTTTCCACAAAGAGGCAGTATTCTGATTCAAGGTCCAAACGAAGCTGGCAAGTCAACCTTGTTTGAAAGCATTTACTTTGCTCTCTATGGTGAAGCTCTCACCCCTACGCGAAAAAGGCGTTCTCAGGATGAGAACGGACGCTATGATGATCTGATCCTTTATGGTGAAAACGAGGCTAGTGTTACTCTAATACTAACGATCGGTCCTTCTGAGCTTATCATCAAGCGTGGTATTAAACGAGGTAAAGGCCAGGAGGTCTCTCTGAGTGTGCGCAGACTTGGTATGCCGGAGGAACTTATTACCACCCTCGATGCTGCCAACGCGCGGATTATCGACGAGATGGGCCATATTGATGGAACGACACTACGCAACTCCTGCTTAATAGAACAGAAGGCATTGAGCCGCGTTGAACAACTCAGTGGTAGCGAACGCGAAGCTACTTTGCATAAATTGCTCGGACTCGAGAAACTAACTCGCCTGGCCGGGCAATTCAAAGTAACTGAAGAAGATGAGCGTTTGCTTGCTGAATCTCGAGAGCTGTTTGACCTGGCCGAGATACAGAATCGCATACCAGATTTGAGCATTCAACTGGGTCAGCTCGAAGCAGCTCTCGACGCTGTCACAATTCGCGAAGACCTTGTCGAAGTAGATAAGCAAGAAGCCGAAATAGTGGAACAAGAACTCGCGCTAGAACGGCTTCAACACAAACGTGAAGAATTTAAAAGCCAGCAGAATCGTATACAGCAACTCAGAAAAGCACAAAGCATATTTTATGAAATCATCACCGCTTACGAAACTATCGCCGAGGCCCAGCGTGAGCTACCTGAACTTGAGCGCCAGCTTAGTGACATTGAGAGACGTGAAGATGAAGAGTTACCTGCTCTCGAGCAGCGTGTGCATGAACTATCCGATCTCACTCAATCTTTTGGCACTTTAGAACGCATGGCGGCAGATTTACTCGCCGCCGTCAATACCATCAAAGATCTTGAGCAGGAACTCAAGCAAGATGAGTACATTCAGGTGCAGCTTGCAGAAATTGATGACCAGATAATACAAACTCGCCTGCTCATCGATGAGGTTCAACAATCCCAACAGGAATTAGAAGCACAATTTCGTACAGCACGACCTCAGTTGGAAGTACGTCTGCAACGCTTTCAGGCCTTGTCTGAACGGCTTACCGCTCTCCAAGAAGCAGAGAAAGTGCGTACCAGCAGATTGGCTGATCACGTGCTTGCCGAGGAAAATAGCGTAGAACTTGCTAATGTAAATGCGGAATTGCAAGAGACAGAGCAGAAGCTTACCCTGGTCGAAGGTGAAGCAAAACAGGAACAAGAGCGTGCTGATGAGATCGAAAAACATTGGCGACAACTCAGTATCCGTCACCAACTTGAAGAATGGCTGCGTGTAGTGGGCCAGGCTCAGGGACTTACTAATGCTGAACAAAATGTGAAGACTGCCCATGATCAGCAAGAGCAATTGACACTTACTGTTCTCGCAATGCGCCGTACAGCTACTATGCAAATCGGTATTTTTATAGCCTGTGTTGTTTTGCTCATTTTCTGTAGTATTGGCACTCTTGTTCAGGCTCTTCACCATTCATTTTTTGCCATTGTTGTTGGTATAGCGGCTCTCCTACTCCTGGCAGGAGCAGGACACAGCATTAGAAATTATACAAGAACTCGCGAAAAAGAGCGGCATGCTGATCAGCAGATGCAGGAAGCCATCAGTCGTGTCCGTATGTTGGTCGCCGCGCGCGAAACTGCCATGCGCATGGCAGGAGGTCCTGAAGCCCTTGTCCAGATTGAACAAGAAATTCGCTCGCTCGGCGGCACCGTTCCGCGTTCTGCTATGGAGGCCACATCTCTACTCCGGCAAATATCAGGCTCTGACGAAAGTTTAGCTGACTTGCAACAGCAACTGAATGATAGTCGACATCAAGCTCTCTCAGTTCAGGGTCAGGTCAATGCCACGATGGAAGCTGTTGAAGAACTGCGTAAGAAACAACTACAATTGCAAGATTTGCGCCATGCACAGGGTTGGGACGATATTGACGAAAAAATCCGTGCTGACGAAGAAAATATCGCACATATGCGCAGCGAGATAACCACAGCAGCGGGTGAAGAGGGGTTGTCTATCGTCCTTGCACCTGTACCAGATAAAGAAGATGCAACGTCTTCTTCAACTACCATTACACCTTCAGATACGCAACTACGTTTTGAAGTCGAGGAAGCTATCAAATCAACTGAGCACGAAATCGCAAACATTGATAGTAAAAGGGATATATTGCCCGAACTTGTGTCACACCTCAAAGTTCACCAGGAGACTCTCGATGATCTCATTGCGCGTAAACTTGCCACCCTGAAGCAGCACGAGCAGTTTCAGGCTAATAATCCTTTGAGGCAGATCGAACGCGCTCGTGTACAACAAGGGGCATTGCGTGATGCATTGCGCACATTGCAGGATTCCTTACGCCAGCGTGTCCAGTCTCTAGGTCTCCCCTTTGGGCAGACAGCGATCAGTACTGCCGAAGCCGCTGCACGCAAACAGCTTGAGTTATTACATCTCTCTCTCTCACGCAAACTCGAGATTCAGGATCGTCATACCCAGCAGGCAACCGTGCTCAAAGAAACCCAGGAATCACTCTCAGAATACTACCGGCAACTTGCAAAATACAGTGGTTCCGTCGGGAGTTGGATCATACCGCCAAATCCTTTCGCTGAAGCTCTACAAAGCTTGCATGCTCGTTGCGAACGGGAAATACAAGAAGCCAACGAACCAGCTATCTTGCAAGAACTTGATGATCTCAAAAAGCAGGAGGATGCTTCTCAGGCTAAAATCGATTTGTGTAAGTACGAAATCGAGCAAGCACATGAGCGGATAGCAGTGATGCTTGCACAACGCAGCCGGCCACCTGCCAAAACGTATACACTTACAGATATCTCCGCCGTCTGGCCTCTTCTCGGTGAGTACTCACCAGAGGACCGCACTCAACTGGAAGAGCAAATTGCCGCTGTTGAGTTAGAGCTGCGCCAATTTGAACTGAAAGAATTGGAATTGAGTACACGTCTTGAAACAGGTAGGGAGAAAGTCGACATGAAGCAGGCACGTAAATGTATGCAGCAGCAAGAACATAGTTATCAGACCAAAAAACATGGTGGTTTGTTGATCAATGCTACGGTTGAACGACTCATGCGCAAGATGATTCCGCGTATCGAGTTGTGTCTGCAACAATTGCTGCCTTTGTTGACTCGTGGGCGTTATCACGACGTAATCCTCTCCACCGAGCCTGAAGAGGGCGTCGCCAGCGGTGGCACATTCCAACTAAACGTCTGGGAACAAGCAGCAGCCGAGTATATTCCACAATCGGCTCTTTTCGGAGGGACTGCTGATCAAATCTCTCTTGCATTGCGGTTGGCCTTCGCCATTGCTGCACTTCCACGTGAATTGAGCACCGCTCCTGGTTTTATCCTATTGGATGAACCATTGAGCCCGGCCAGCCAGGATCGAATGCAAGCGCTTATCGACCTGGTCACAAGTCACCTGCTCTCAGAGCACTTTGAGCAAGCGTTTTTTAGCTCCCATAATAGCGCTCTCGACCTGGCTATGTTCAAATATCATCTTTACATTGACAATGGTATAGTGATGGAATGCAGTCTACCTGAAGTGACTGCAATGCAACAGCAGGCTCTGTCATCGATACCCACGCTTATTGGCACAAATGGGTACAGCGATAATGAGGGTGTAGTAGAGCCACAAGTGATGCCACTATAATCTGCATCAATCGTAACTCGTTTGTTGCATTTGTTACGTTTTTCGTGTAATATGTTCTTCGTGAAGATGTATCTCCTTTCGAACTGTCCAGCATAGAACCTGGGGGAAGTTCCTTTGCTAAGAGGCTGGTATGCAAAACTGCAGATTCTGCGGCTCGTCATTGCCAGATAATGCATCCTTTTGTGGCAATTGTGGTAGTCCAATCGCCGATTCGGCACAGAAGGCGATGGATGTCACCGACCCGTCATCAGGCAGTGGTTTGACGCTTGATACTCCACCTTTACCGAGCGAGTATGATGAAACTTTACCTGTACTGCCAGATATCATCTCGCCCGGAATGCTTATAGGAGAGGGACAAGCTCCTCCCACAGGGAATGTGCCGATGGTTCACGGAGCCCCACAGGTCGGTGGAGTTCCAACGGTTCAGGGGACCCCACCACTTCGTCATCCACGACCGGCAGCAACTACGCCTGAGCGCCACCTACATCACCCCCAGTATCATCACTACCCGTTTATTCCTCATATACGAAGACCTCGTACTCGATTGCGGCAAGGCGCACCTTCAAAGGTGGTAGTTGGCACGACAACGAAATGGATTATTGTGGTGGTGGCAGCGATTACTGTGATCGCTGCCAGTGGCATTGTGACCGTACTAGCGGTCCCACCTGCCCTTTCACTCACCGGCGGTAGCACCGTCATCTCTGGAGGAATATTGCATGTGCACGGCAAAGGATTCCTTCCAGGAGGAAGTATTACGCTCACCCTCGATAACGGCTTGCCGGTCTCCTCGATTCATCATAATCCAACAAGAGTAACTGCGTTTAATGAAATTAGAGGAGCCAGTTCGGCAAGCACATTGCAGATGCTCCTTACAGAGCAATCTGTGCCACAGGCAGCATCGAACGCTACTATCTCAGTGAGCACCCTGGGAA
>JBKPBA010000010.1:0-11593 GCA_046726675.1 Chloroflexota bacterium | reverse complement strand
TACTGTGGATCGCCGCTCACCAGAACTTCCGGCAGGTCTCCGGTTGCCAGGGTTATCTGGCTCTGGCGAGCCAGCGGAAGCAGGCGTTCAACGCTAGCCAGGGCGACATCGCTTAGATCAACCTCTTGCAGGTCCAGTGTCATCTGTCCGGTATCGGCCCGCGCTAGCAGTAACAAGCTGTTGACCATTGTCGTCATCTGCTCAGTCTCAGCCTGGATTTGTTCCAGCACCTGCCGGTATGTTTCTGGCTGCTCGACCTGCGTCAGCGCCCGGTTGAGCTCCAGGTCGATAATTGTGAGCGGCGTGCGCAGTTCATGGCTGGCGTCAGCAGTGAACTGCGCCTGGCGTTTGAAGGCGGCCTCCAGGCGCGCCAGCATGTGATCAAAGGTGGCAGCCAATTCGCCGAACTCGTCCCTACGCTGCAAATGCAGGCGACGGCGCAAATCGGTCGCGTTGATCTCGTTGGCCAAACGGGTAATCATTTTCACGGGTCGCAGCGCTTTGCCAGCCAGCCAGTAGCCGCCGACCGCCGCGACTAGCAGGGCCAGCGTGCCCCAAAAGAGCCAGATGGCCAGGAAAGGAATGGGATAAGGACGTTGCAATCCCACCAGCAGGGTAGCAACGCGCGCGTTCTGGTTCAGCACCGGCGTAATCAGGACGCGATAAGTGGTATCCCTGGCCCACCAGCCCCACCAGTGATGGGTGTTGTCCTGGGGAACGGAAAGATCGATCAGTTCCGCGTTCTGCTCGGCCCTGGCCTGCAGTTGCTGAATCTGGCTGCCCGTCAGAGAACCGCGCGAGTCAATGACACTTCCATCAGGACGCAGCAGCAGCACCATCTCCTGCGAGGACTGGTTGAGATGGAGAGCCGTGGGCACCTGCTGATCCAACAGGGCCTGCTTGTAGGTATCCACGAAACGCTGGCTATCCTGGTACAATTGTGTCTCCAGCCTGCTCTCGGCTACATCAACATTCAGGAAGGTCTGAGTAGCATAGAGACTGCCACCAAAGACGACGATGATAAACGCCATCACTGCCAGGTACCAGAGGGTCAGGCGAGTCCGTACGCTCGAGGTCACGGAAACACGGAAGTGATGCGGTGCCGCTCGTTTCATGTGTCAACCTCGCTCTGGTGGCGGTTGCAGGCGATAGCCGACGCCACGGACGGTGGTCAGCAATTTGACTACAAACGGGGCGTCGATTTTCTGCCGCAGGCGGCGAACGTATACATCAATCACATTCGCTTCGCATTCAAAGTCATAGTTCCAGATATGCTGCTCGATCATCTCGCGCGTGACTACCTGGTTAGGGTGGTACATGAAGTATTCGAGCAGCGCGAACTCCTTTGGCGTGAGATCGATGAGTCGTCCTCCACGCTCAACGCTATGGGTGACCGGATCGATCACCAGGTCTTCCATTTCCAGCCGTCCTGTTTTATAGGGCTGCTGGCGACGTAGCAGCGTGCGCAGGCGTGCCAACAATTCACGCATGGCAAACGGCTTCACCAGGTAATCGTCGGCGCCACAATCAAGGCCCTGGCCTTTTTCCCGGATTTTTTTACAGAACACGAGCTGGCACATAAGTTCGATGAGGGTGTTCTTCTTCTGCTAGCTATTGGTGCTATCACCTGGTATCTGGTCGGGAAAAACAAATTTTCCCGCACTATTGTTCCTATTCTCTTTACTGCCGCTGCCCTGGTTATGAAACTTATTGCCTTCTTCTTATTGGAGAAAGGAGATGCAGCAGACCTGGGTGACGAATTCGGTGTGATCATTCTTTTCGTGATCACATTAGCGTTTCTGATCTGGCAATATGTGAGTATCAAGCGTATGGCACAGTTGGCGGAAAAAGAAACTGGAGAAGTTTCCATGATCGAAACCACTCCTCGTCGCTAGACCACTGTGTAGTTCTGCCTCTGCTCGCGACACCCGGTGCAAGAGACGCCAGGGTTGCAGCTATCGGGCTTTGCAATAAGGATGACAGATGGTTAGCCGTCGTCAGAACGCTCCATTTCAACGGTGTAGCAATTGTCGGAGGAAATATAGCATTATCCCGGAACCTGTGCTAGAATCCCCACAAACCCACAGAAAAAATCACATCACAAACAAGGAGACTTTCTTTGACAACGCACGATAGACGCTATGTGATAATTGGCAATGGAATTGCAGGAACAACAGCCGCCGATACTTTGCGCAAGAATGACCCGAACTGTAGCATTCATCTCCTGACAAACGAACCCTACCCACTGTATAATCGTGTCTCACTTCCGCGTTTTCTCCAAGGAGTAATAGTTGAGCAGAAGGTGATGATACGCGACTTTGCTTGGCACGAGCAGCGCAATATCACTCTGGTAACAGAAACAATGGTGACAGATGTCAACACGGAAGAACGTGTAGTCGTTACCGATAACGGCCAGAAATTTCCCTATGATGCATTACTGGTCGCAACTGGAGGATGGGCCAATCCTCTAGGGGTATCTGGCGCGGAAGGTACCAGACATATTTATAACTTTGTCACACTGGATGATACCAAATCCATCATTGCTCGTATGCTCGAATCGCGTACAGCTCTGGCTTTTGGAGGGAGTTTTATTTCGTACGAATTGTGTGATGGATTTGCAGTACGTAAGCTCGACACGACCTGGTTGATGCGAGGCCCTTACTGGCTGCGTTACTCGCTTGATCCTGATGGTGGTGAAGTTGTCGATAACATCGCTAAAAAGTTTGGGGTCAATGTCATACATGGAGACGAAATCGAGTCAGTCATACCCCAAAATGGTGTTCCAGGTTATGTCAGGACAAAGAAGGGACGAGAGATCCAGGCAGATGTTATTGGTGTTGGCCTTGGGATCACGCTGAACACCAAAATCCTTGCCAATACTGCGGTTGAGTTTCGTAGTGGTATAGTTGTCAATGAATACATGGAGACCAATGTTCCTGGTGTGTATTCGGCTGGAGACGTGGCCGAATTTTATGATCCGACCATTGGGAAACATCATACAATGGGAACCTGGGACAATGCCATGGCTCACGGACGTATAGTAGGTGTAAATATGGCCGGAGGTCATGAAGCGTATATCGATGTTCCTACCTATACAAGCCCGCTGTTCGATGTGAATATTGCTGTGGTTGGTACAGCAGAGACGAATAATCCTGAGCTACAATCCATTGCGCTTAGGGAACCAGGCGAGAAAGGCAATGAGAATTATCGTAAATTATTTTTCCGCGAGAACAAACTTGTTGGCGTCCTCATGATTGGTAGCCCCAAAGGTCGAAAAAAACTCGTTGAAATAGTCAAGAACCAGCAGGTTTTAGAAACTGCTGCTGAACGTGAAGCGTTGCTTCAATTGAAATAACGCCTGACTGATTGGCTATGCAACTTGACGGAATATCACAAGTAGAGTACCGTAGAACTAGAGCTGCCTACTTTTAAGCATCCTTAGCAGGTATACTTTCCTCTTGAAGAATATTTTGTGGCTGCAAGGCCTGATAACCAAAGGGGCAACATGCGTGTTGCTTCTATACCTCCAGAAGCAGGAGAGGTCTTCGTGACAAAACAGTGTGATCATTGTGGAAAAATCCTGCCGAGTGATACCATTCGGTATTGTACTGGCTGCGGAAATAAAGTTGCTTCGTCTCGACCGGTAAAAAGGTCATTATCGGAGGACCCGCCTGCCTGGATGAAGCAGCTTGAAACCAGTTTGACTAACAGCAGGTCAAATATTCCTCTCCGTGAGCTCCACGTAAAAGTGTGGGATAAAGAAGAAACTAAAGACCTCTCTTTGCCGGAGAATGAAGGGGATTCTGCTGAGGATGAAATAGATGTGGTTGATGGCTTGCCAACCAGTCCTCTTATGGCGGCTAGTTCACCAAAAATCAGTACACCATCTCATGCAGAATCCAATCATCTTGGCATAGATAATGACGAAGAGGAAATTGCAGATGAATTACCGACCAATCCTTTCATTACAAGTCTACCCCAGAATCCATCGGTACATCATGTCTCATCTTCGCCAGTACCTGGCTTTGGCAATGAAACAGCATATCATGACCAAATAGAGGATATCTCTACTCGACCATATGTGGCACAATCATATGACATTTCACCCGAGATGGGGCAGCCTATTCATCAGCAGAGGCAGGCAATGCAAGCACCAGTTGGATCTCTGTATCGTCCTGTAATGCAAAGATCTGTGACACCTGGATCGCTTCCTCAGCTCCAATTTCCATCTGTACAACCTGTAAGGCAAACTCCCCCTGCATCAATACCTGTGCCTCCATTAGTCAGACCTGACAGGAACAATCGTAAACGTTTAGCAATTGTGTTTGGTCTACTTTTCATCTTGCTGCTTGGTGGAGTGATTGCATGGGTTAATGTCGTTCAGCCCTTTGCTGTTCCTGAAATAACGAGAACAACCCAAATTTTTCAAAATACTTCTTTAGGTGTATCACTGCAATATCCTCAGAAATGGACAGTAGAGGTAAATAAACAGCATGGAACCGTAAATTTTTATGATGATAACCATACTGATCAGGTGAACATCACTGTTGTAGTCTCTGGTAACCAGAATATTAATCAGTATATGAGCAAGACAGCGAGTTCACTGGGTATGACTGGACAAAAAACACAGGCAGGGCTTTCATTTGCTGGAGCTTCGTGGCAACAGCTTCAGGGAAGTGTTCAGCAAAGTGGAGCAAATTATACAGCAACGTTACTGGTCACTATGCACGGCGAGCGTTACTATGCAATCTTGCAACTTGCACCCTCTTCCACTTATCCTCTTGAGGAACAACTGGTATTTTCTAAAATGCGCTCATCATTTCAATTTTTATGATGCTGCTATACTTATATGTGAATGGATGCTATAATATCGGCGTCTTACTGGCATTATTCGCGCAAGGAGCGCGCTGATAAGAAAGGAGCGCGCAGCTACATACCAAGGTGGGCTGCGCAAAAATACAAACGCTATGGACGATATTCGGTTTGAACGACTTTTCCGCACGCCACATTCCGAAAGCTACTATATCAGGCAGGGAGCTGGTATGCAGACAAACAACCGTCTTGGAACTATTGATATCCACTTCACAACTACTGTCGTTTATGGGACACTTATTTTAGAACGTGAACTTGAAGATGTTGAAGTGGCGAAACTTATTCAGCAAATAGATGAGGATCTTGTGATCTCCGCTGATGTGCCCCGCGATGATTTTCAGGTAAGCGTTTACGTTGGTAGAGATGCCGGTTTCTATAATGATGAATATTCTCCTGAAGAGAACGATACTGACTTAGACTTTGGTGGCGATGACGAGCTGTAAAAGCACGGCGAATGCTTTACTGGGTACCTGCTAAGAACCTCTCTACTCGAATTCAATCCTCTAATAAGCCGCGCCGCATAGCATATTTTACCAATTCGGCGCGGCTGTGTAGATTTAGTTTATCCATGATATGGGTACGATGAGTATCTACAGTTTTGGGGCTAATTACCAGACGTTCCGCAATCTGGTTATTGGTGTATCCTTCAGCTACAAGCTTCAAAATTTCACGCTCACGTTCTGTCAAACTACTATAACTATCCTTTTCTTCACCTGAATTTACACGCTGCAAATAATCCCCTACCATGACTGATTGTGCGCTTGGAGAAAGATAGAAGTTTCCATTTTGCACTACGTGCAGCGCTGAAATCAATTCCGTGTCTGCGGCCTCTTTGAGTATATAGCCAGAAGCGCCTGCTCGAAGTGCTTGAAAGACATACTCATCATTTTCATGCATCGTCAATATCAAAACCTTCACATCCGGCAGCACTTTTTTAATTTGCCTTGTGGATTCAATGCCATTCATATCTGGCATGGTGATATCCATTAAAACAATATCAGGACGTAGGCGCTGTGACTCTTGTATGGCCTGGCGACCATCATTTGCTTCGCCAACCACATCCATATCTGGCTGGGCATTGAGCATCATTTTAAGGCCAGCACGTAAAATTGTATGGTCATCCACCAATAAAATGCGTATTTTCATCAAAAATTCCTGACATAGAATAGAGTACCAATTGTGATCACCCACCAGCATTTCACACAGCCAACTCATTTCTTTTTTGAGGCTGCAAAGCTCTCACCGAGGGCAATGGAATACTGACTTCAATAATTGTGCCTCGTTCAGGAGTGGAATGAATGTTGAGTGTTCCATCAAGCAACACTGCTCGCTCATTCATGCCTGCTAATCCCAGACCACGTTCCTGTCCTGGTGTTTTGAGTAATGCTTCGTAATCGAAACCTTGACCATCGTCGGTTATTCTGGCGTAGACCCTATTGGTCTCTTCTTTCAACGTAATCGTGACTCTGTTTGCGTTTGCATGCTTTGCTGTATTGGTTAAACACTCCTGCACGATTCTATAGAGAGCTGTTTCCATCTCCGCTGGCAATCTCTCTTTGAAACCTGTAGCATGAAACTCAACATTGATAGAACACTTCTTCTGATATTCCTTTACATACCAGCGCAGAGCTGGGAGTAATCCCAGATCGTCAAGTGCGCTGGGTCTGAGGTCAATACTCAAATTGCGAATGGCTCGCAGCGTCGAATGCGCAAGAGCGCGTGTATCAGCAATGCGCTCGCGAGCCTCCTGTGTCTCTACTGACTCTTCGAGCAATGTCAAACTGATTAGAAGTGAAGTAAGCACCTGGCTGGTTTCATCATGCAGCTCGCGAGCTATACGCTGCCTTTCCTGTTCTTGTGCTTGAATGATTTGACTGGCTCGAAGACGCGAAGCTTCATCCAGTGCTTCAAGAACCATGTTAAACGCTTCTGCAAGCTGGTCCGCTTGTGAATCCACACCCGTAAGTGGTGCTCGCAACGAACGCTCGCCTGCCCGTACCCGCTTCATCACCTTTCCTAACTCCGTCAAAGGTCGAAAAGCGATCTGGAGAACAACAAAGTTGAGCACGACACTGACCAACCAACCAATGGTAATGAAAATTATCAATGACATTGGTGTTGCATATGGACTTACGTTTAGATGTGTTGCAAGCCACGTTCCACCGGTAGCGCCAACAAAAATAATCAGACTATTAGCGATGAGCACTTTATAAAAAACAGGGATACCAAGTAGTGTTTTAAGTATACTGTTATGGCTTTGCTTGTTCTGCTTTGGCTGCCTGCTGGTTTGATCCATAGTGAAGGTCCTTTTAAAGGTAACATCCTTTGCCTCACACTTATTGTAGTGAATATTCCAGGTATGGGCAAGCCCCATAGATGTTAACTTAAGGCTAATCAAGGCACCGTTCGAGGGCGGAGGCATAGCGGCGATAGCGGGGGCAAGGTGGTTGTAACTATACAAGGGCCTGGCAGGCGCTGTTATGCTGAGCGTAGCGAAGCATCTCTGTGCGCCTCGCGATAGACCCTTCGGTGCGCTCAGGGTGACACTGTGCACTGAAATCAGGTATACACCAGCTAAATATCAGGTACTCACCTGATGTCCCCTCTTATGATGTTAGAGTAATCTTGATTTAGATCAAGAAAACATCTTGTGCATAGCTCTTCTCAATTGCCACAAGATGCGTTACAATCAAAACAGGATATTCATTGTGTGTGGTTTTTATGGTATAATTTGCCACACAAAACATGGACTATTACTTATCGGTCTTGACAAGCTAGCTTGCTATTATCTTTTGAGGAGGCACAGTGAGTTCTCTTCCTAAAAAAAGCTTGCTCGACACAATGACGCAGAAGTTGGTCGAGAGTCAAGCTTGGCGCTCTCTTTTTCGCCACGGCTATCCCGATACCCCCTTGAACCAGTCTCTGGTGATGATGGGCAACGTATTTCTGCACCTGCACCCGGTTAAAGTCAGTCGCCAGGCAATGAAGATTACCTATACCTGGTGTATGGGCGGTATCACATTTTTCTTATTTCTCCTACTGACAATCACCGGCGTCTTTCTGATGTTCTATTATGTCCCAGACACCAATATGGCTTATCAGAACATCAATCAGCTAAGTACCGTTGTCTCATTCGGTCACCTGACGCGTAATATGCACCGTTGGGCTGCACACTTGATGGTGGTTTCGGTCACGCTGCATATGATTCGCGTCTTTTACCACGGCGCGTACAAGCCTCCCAGGGAGTTTAACTGGGTGATCGGCGTTTTCCTCTTCTTATTCACCTTGTTCTTAAGCTTTACTGGTTATCTCCTGCCTTGGGATCAGATCGCTATCTGGGCTATCACTGTGGGCACCAATTTTGCGCCATATACTCCAATCGTCGGTGATCCTGTGTACAAGGTGCTGGTAGGCGGTTCCTCTGTGACTCAAATTACTCTGGTCCGTTTCTATGTTGGTCATGTAATCCTGTTTCCCCTGTTCGTGGCACTACTGATGGCCATACATTTCTGGCGTATACGTAAAGATGGCGGTGCAGCTGGACCTCCACCTCCTTCTCGCAGAGAGTTGGAGGCGCGTGCAGAGCGTGCAGTCGCTGGTAGTGCTCAACAATAATGAGCAATTTCTGTTCCGTGCAGAGGTGCAATCGAGTGCACTCTGCTGGTTCTCTTGAGTGAGAGGATATACACATCATGTCTATTGAACAAAAAGAGCCAGGAGTACAGACGCAATCATCGGCAACTCAGCGGCGCTATCGTACGCTGGCTGTAGTGAAGCAAGAAGCAATCACCCGTGTCGAAAAGCCGCTTGAGGACTCCGTGTTTGTCTGGCCACATTTGATGGTACGCGAGTTTTTCGCCGCGACTGCCGTCACGGTAATGGTCACGATACTTTCTATAACCATCGATGCGCCGTTGCGAGAGCCTGCCAATCCGAATGTGACTCCGAACCCGGCCAAAGCGCCCTGGTACTTCCTTGGATTGCAGGAGTTGTTGCACTACTTCCCGCCCACTACTGCTGGCGTGCTCATTCCAGGTTTTGTACTCGCCGGGCTGATCATTTTGCCTTATGTCGATCGTAATCCCAGCCGGGCCTACTCTGATCGCAAGATGGCAATTGTCACGTTCAC
This sequence comes from Chloroflexota bacterium, assembly GCA_046726675.1. Classification (GTDB taxonomy): domain Bacteria; phylum Chloroflexota; class Ktedonobacteria; order Ktedonobacterales; family Ktedonobacteraceae; genus DATMNR01. The sequence continues at coordinate 2,592 of JBKPBA010000010.1, read as the reverse complement.
CATGTTTGCCGTGTTTTGGGCTTTCGTCACGCTCGCGGGAAGCTTTTTCCGTGGTCCAGGCTGGGTGTGGGTCTGGCCATGGCAGGCTATGTACTTTGACCTGTAAACTCATGAACAGATAGAGAGGACAACTATGAGTATCGATACTCCTCCCATCACACCGCAGCAATACGAGATCTTACACGGCGGCGGTGCTGAGGCAGCGGAGATAGCGAAACAACGCCTGTCCCGGCGGCGTTTCTTGCGCAGGTCTATGCTGGCAGTGTATGGATTGGCGGCAACCGCCAGCGTGGCTGGCGCGTTGTACTTTATGTATCCGAACCTGGCCGGTCAGTTCGGTGCAGATTTGACAGTTGGGAAGAAAACGGATTTTCCGGGGGCCCAGCCTAAAGACTTCAAATTAGGTCAGGCTGGTGTTTTCTATGTTCAGCCTGCCAAGACTTACCTGATTCACCTGGCTCCAGGCACGCAATTTTTATTGAGTGGCTCTAATCTTACCGATCAGTTAAATTCTGAGAACTTTGTCAAGGGTTCAGATGGCTCCTACTGGGTTGCCCTGTACCAACGGTGTGTCCACCTCGGCTGTACCGTACCGTTCCGTAATGACTGCAATAGCTTTAAGTGTCCCTGCCATGGTTCACACTATAACGTTGATGGAGAATATCTCGACGGGCCAGCTCCCAGGAGCCTGGATCGCTTTGGCATGTCCTTCAGTGGAACAGATGTGATAGTAAGTACAGGTACCCTCAATAATACAGTGCCGCATCCTGACGCTACTACACGTCTCATCCAGGTGCCGACCGAGGTTTGCGCGTAGAACATCGTAATGCTTGGTCATTTCTTAAAAGGTTGTAGTAAGGAAGTGTAGTTATGACAGATCCTGTACAGGCTGCAATAGGTATCGTGGTTGTGCTGGTTGTCGTGGGGGCTTTACTCTACGTATTTTATACTCGTACCAACGCGGTTGAGAAAACTGGATTTAGCGCCTTGATGATGCTGGCAGTTGTCTCTTTGCTGATACCGGTTTTCTGGATAATGGAATCGAACTCACAGGAGATGTACAAGCTCCGGCAGCATACGACTGATGTTAGTCGCGGCGCGGCGCTTTTTGCCCAGTATTGTTTCCAGTGCCACGGCATCAATGGGCAAGGCCTGACTGGACCCAAACTCAACGGGAATCCTGCCGTCAATCAGTTGACCGACGCTGATCTATTGCGTATTATCAGTGGAGGTATCGCCAATACAGCTAATCCTGCCCAGTTGCTTATGCCTGCATGGCTTGAGGACTATGGCGGTCCGCTCACACAAATTGATATCCAGTACTTATTTGCTCTCGTCCGTTCGGCGGATCCAGATTACTTAGCTAAAAATGGGTATCCGACTGGCCCAGTCTCCAATGGTTTTAACCAGGTTCCCGGTCTTTTACAACTGTCTAACCCTACTGCTTATCAGACCGCTGTAGCGCAGGCAACTGCGGCTGCTGGAGTCGGTCAATTTGGTTCACCCGTTGATGCTACCAAATCAACAGCGGTCACTATTAACATCGCTTTGCCACCTGCTGGCGCTACATGTACCCCTGCCTGCTATGCACCCACGAATGTAAAGGTCAAGGTAGGCACAACCATCACCTGGATTAATAAGAGTACGACGCCACATACGGTGACAGCCATGATGGGAGAGAATCCAAATGCTGAAACACCTGCACCACAGATATTCGACTCCGGCGTGAGCAGGTTACTTATGCCTGGTCAACATTTCACCTATACGGTAACCCCTGCTGCCTACAACTTTAATAAAAATCATGTCGTTCTCTACTATTGCCAGATTCACCCTAGCATGGTAGGTGCACTGACTATTGTTCCATAAGGGTTTTCCGGTATCGCGTCTCAAACGAGGCGTGATACCCGCTGTATTTTGATACTTGTTCCAATGCATGTCGCACAACAGCATTCGCGATATGTTGAAAGGGATTGCGATCCATGCAACAAGCACAACAACGATATAATGGTACCGGGGTGTCCGCACAAACAGAGCGCATCTCGTGGGCGCGCGCGATGATCTTCGCCGTTGGCTTCTTTTTTATCGCGGCAATTTTGATCGGACAAATTCCCGGCTATATTTATTTAGCTATGACCGCCTCGTCTTTAGTTGGGTTCGAGCAAGGGTTTCTTGCTCTGGCAGTCGTGTGCCTGGCTGGCTTTATTGTTATTCAGGTCGTCGTCATGCTCTTTGACCCAAAGCCAGTCATCCCTCCGATTGTTTTTGGTGTGTTAGGATTCCCACTGGCTCTTGCCGGCCTGGCTATCATACTCTGGGCGTCTTATACCAATAACCAGTACTTTCCAGCAAAAGATGTCTACTGGTACCCTGTGCTGGGGGGAAATGTGCTCTGGTTCCCACCTCTCTCATTCGATCTAATAATGCTTGGTGCGGCAATCATGGGTGTTGGCGTTTCTCTAACATTTTTCAGCATCCTTGCCCTACGTGAACTACGCAATCCTGACCGGAGCGACCTGGGTACTACGCCTGCTATCAGCATTATGATCAGTGTTGGTATCGTGTTCCTGATCGTTTTTATGCTCTTTTATGTCC
>JBKPBA010000009.1:0-7502 GCA_046726675.1 Chloroflexota bacterium | reverse complement strand
ATCCCATTCTATGAAGCAACCAGAGATCTCATTCTCCTCGTCATCTTGGTGTATGGTCTCCCCACAGCCATTATTGCGTTTTTTCTCCCGTTGTGGAATATTCATACTAAAATGCTCCATGAACGAGAGGTAGATGATGAGGGCTATGCAGCAAAAATGGAAGTATTGAGGCAGACTATACAGGAGCTGCTCAATGAGGGCAAGATCGAAGAAGCAAGAAATTTGAAAGAAAAAATGGATTTGACGCAGGCACTATACACCACTTACCCTCGATGGCCATTTAACGTCCGTGCCAGGTTCCTCTCTAGTTTCCTTGCTTTAAGTAGCAGTCTTCTGCTCGGATTTCTTACCGCACTGCAACAACCCCTAGTAGAGCTTATCTTGCGCCACATTGGTTCTAAACCATAGCTCTTATAGGGGTGACTATATTATCGATACCAATGGTGAATCCTCCCAGAAAGCTAAATGCTTCCATGTTGAACTTGGGGATTACTATCAAATAATATATCTGTAGCCTCATACTGAGCGGCAGAAGGTTGTGCCCATTCCGCAACTTCTCACTGGAAGCATTTAGAGGGTTGTGTCGAGCGTTTGTCTCGTCAAGGGGAGCTACAAACGCTCCTCACCTGGATCAAGCAGCTCCCACCAGAGGTCTTGCGCGCGCACCCTCGCCTGGCCACGAGCTACATCTTAGCGTTCCATGTGCTGTTCCCTTTCTCTCCTCAACAACAAGAGGGACGGGCCTATCTTGAGCAACTGCGAGCAGGCGTGGAGCAGGCGTTGCAGCACGAAGGCCAGAATACTCTTCCGCAAGCCGAGCAGGACCGACTGCACCATCGGCTCACCATTCTCGATGGCTGGGAACAGGTGGCAGAGGCACTCTCCGATGGAAATGTGGGGCAACTGAGCAGGCTTGCCGAGCAGGCGCAGGGCCTTCCGCCCGATGATGACACCATGTGGCAACTGAATCGGCTGGCACCGTTCGCTATCGCCTGGCGCATGGCGGGCAATTTTCCCCCGATGGTGGCTGCCTTACAGGAAATGAGGCAGATGACCCAGATGATGCAGAATCGCTACCTGGAAGCCCAAGCCCTCTGGGGGCTGATTACCGCGCTGATCGGCTCTGGGCAGCTCTCGCAGGCACACGACCGCTGCCAGGAACTCTACCAGTTGGTCGACCGTCTGGGAGGACCACTCCCGCTGGCGGCGTATCCCAATCTCTTCCGAGCTCAGTTGTCGTATGCATGGAATCAGCTGGAGGTCGCACAAAGTGAGGCTCTGATCGCCATTGAGAAGACGGAGCCCTTGCAGTACATGGATATTCTCATGGTGGCCTATGAGGTGCTGGTTCGTACCTGCATCGCCCAGGGTGATCTGACCCGGGCCGAACAAGCCCTACACGAGATGGAGCTGGTGAACAAAAGCGCCGGGGTCCCGCTCTTTCGCCCCTGGATCGAAAGTCTCCAGGCCCATCTCTGGCTGGCTCAGGGCAACCTGTTCGCGGCAGTGGATTGGGGCGAGCATTCCCCCTACCCTCGGGAGGCCCTCGCCTACAGCCGTGAAATCGCCTACCTGGCGCTTGCGCGCGTCTTTCTGGCCGATCGACGGTACCCAGAGGCTTTGCAGCTGCTCGCAGCACTCCTGAGCAGCGCCGAGCAGGTGGCGCGAGTGGGAAGTATGATTGCCATCTTGTCACTGCAAGTCGCAGTTCTGCAGGCATCGGGAGTCACACAAGAGGCGCTTCGCGTTCTTGATCGCCTGCTCACCCAAGCCTCGCCAGAGGGATACCTGCGCGTCTTTCTCGATGCGGGGGAGCCGATGCACGCTGCTCTCCAGGCCTGGCTCAAGTCGTCGCAAAATACAGCTTCGCCTGCCCTTGTTTCCTACGCCCAGACTGTGCTCACCACCTTTGCCTGCGAGCAGCGACAGATCCTACAACAAAAGACCATCCTTCCTGTCTCCAAAACTCTGCCGGCCGCTTCCTCCCAGACTGCACAACAGCTCCTTGAGCCACTTACCCCACGGGAGCGGGAGGTCCTGAAATGGCTGTCCGAAGGAGCCACCAACCAGGAGATCGCCAACCGACTGGTGGTTTCACTCGCCACGGTCAAGAAACATGTGGCGAATATCTTGAGCAAGCTCGGGGTAGAGAATCGGACGCAGGCTATTGCACGTGCCCGCGCGCTTTCTTTGCTCTAGGGAGTGATCGGGCAGTCCAGCCATCGCGGCCTTGCCAGGATCGCACCTTCCTCGCCTCAGGATGGTATCCTTTTGGCTACCAACCGCACTGCTCCTCTCTCATAAGAGAGTATCCTCACAGTATCCTTTTGACCACTGCATTCCACCTGCCGAGAGCGTATCCTACTTCTCAGAGAGGAAAAGCAATCTGAACGGAGCACAAGAGGATGAGATACGTCATCCGGGTGAAAGGACACCTGGATCCCTTCTGGCAAGAGTGGTTTGAGAACCTCTCGATCACGCACCAGAGTGATGGCACGACCCTGCTTTCTGGTCCCATCAAGGATCAGGCAGCGCTCTACGGCATCCTCTGCAAAATGCGCGATTTGGGGCTGTCACTCCTCGAGCTTTCGGCGAGCGAGCCCCAAGAGCCACCAGAGGAGTGAGAAGCGCTGATCACGGCTGCTCTCAATCGCTTCTTTTGTGTGGATGAGACGGAATGCTTCCGACATTATTGAAGACAGAAAGAAGGAGCAAAAATGAACACAACATCATATCATCCCGTCGATGATACTACCACATCGGTTCAGAACGGCGAAGGTTTCGCCTCTCCAGCGGCGAAGGTTTCCCCAGTAGCCCGGTGGCTCGTACTCGGCGCCGTCGCCGGCCCAATCCTGTTCACTCTGGCCTGGGTCATCCTCGGCGCACTCAGCCCGGGATACACCGCCTGGGGTACGCGGATCGCGCCCTACTCACCCATCAGTCAACCCATCAGCGGCCTGGGACTGGGTCCCACCGCCCCATTCATGAATGCCGCCTTCATCCTCAGTGGGCTCCTGATCTTGGTCGGCGTGGTTGGCATCTTCCAAAGCGTCAGGGAGATGGGGGCCCTTGCGCGTTGGAGCTGCATCGTGCTGCTCGCGCTCTCGCCGCTGGGCATGGTGGTGGATGGCTTCTTCACCCTGGAATCGTTTCTACCTCATACGGCGGGCTTTTTCCTGGGCTGTGCGACCCCGGTGCTGAGCTTCGCGGTCATCGGGCTCTTGCTTCGCCGCTTCACGGGCTTTCGGCGGTTCGGAACCTGGCTGCTGTTGGGCAGTCCGCTGACGCTGGCGCTGCTGATCCTGTACTTCCTGACCTTCTCGCCCACTGTGGCGGGAATTCAAACCGGAGTGGCAGGCCTGACGGAACGCATCTTGGGCATCGAGGTCCAGGCATGGTTCGTGGTCCTTGGCTGGCTGGCATTCCGCCGGAAGGCTCGTTCTGTCGGTTTGTAGCACTAGAGGCAAAAGGACGGGCTGCTCCATGACCATCCAGACAGTAGCATCGCACAGCCAACAACATTCGCGATCTTGAGTTGACGCTGCTATCGCTGGAGGCGGCAGGTCCATTCAGCAGTCAGAGGAGTGAGAAGTACTAATCACGGCTGTTCTAAAAACGCTTCTCTTGTGCACACGACTCGGAGCGCTTCGTGAAAGCTTTCACGAAGCAAGAAAGGATATAAAGACATGAACACCTTCGGCAACACTCAATCGATTGCAGCCGCGCAAAAGCCCTATATAATCGGCTCCGTCACCTCGAAAGATGGTACCACCATTGGCTATCGCCAGTTCGGTCACGGCCCGTCTCTCGTGTTGGTGCAGGGGGCCATGGGATCAGCCCAGAACTTTATTCAGCTCGCCGGGACGCTCTCGAATGCCTTCACAGTCTACGTCCCCGACCGTCGTGGTCGTGGCCTGAGTCCACTCCCATACAGTAAAGATTACCGCATCCAGAAGGACGTTGAAGACGTGGAGGCGCTCCTTGCGAAAACGGGCGCCCGCTACGTCTTCGGACTCAGCTCAGGAGCGCTCATCTGTTTGCAGGCAGCACTGACACTGCCCGCCATTCACAAAGCTGCCATCTACGAACCACCACTCTTCCTGAACAGCTCGGAGCCGACGACTTTTGTGACCCGCTTTAACCGGGAAATGACCAAGGGGAAGGTGGCTGCAGCGCTCGTCACAGCCATAAAAGGAGCGCAGATGGGGCCACCGATCATGGGCGTCATGCCGCACTTCCTGCTCGAGTCACTCACAAACATGGTCATGAAAGGCGAGGATAAGAAAGGCAGTGGTGAGTACCTGTCGATGAGGGAGCTTGCTCCAGCACTTCAGTATGACTTTGAGGTCGTCGTCGAGATGAGCGGGCAGCTGGAGAGCTTCAGAACCTTGCAGACTGAAGTGCTGCTGCTCGGTGGCAGCAAGAGTCCGGGGTACTTGAAGGTGGCCCTTGACGCCCTGGAGCAGGGCTTGCCGCATGTCAAACGTGTCGAGTTCCCGGGGCTGGGGCATGGCTCTCCATGGAATTACGACAGACAAAGGAACCCGGACGGCAAGCCGGAAGTGGTAGCACGAGCACTACACCAATTTTTTGCCGAAACGGAGCATTCCTGACACGACACGGATCTCGCAGCTCACGGGCAAAGGAGACGGTCAGAGAATTGACCGCGGTCTTTGAGGCATCGTAGGCCAGGGAGGGCGGGTACTGCGCCACCTTTAACGTCGGATCACTGCGCCGAGTCATGGATCCCATCTCGCTCGACAGGTTGACAATGCGCCCGACCGCCGCGCGGCGTAGCAAGGGCAGCATGGCACGGGTCACGGCAAAGACCCTGAACACATTGGTCTCGAAGATCTCGCGCGTGTCTTCAAGCGCGACCTGACTCGGCGTGGGCGTGCCCTGCTCTCTGTCGGACGGGTCGACATTGACTCAAGCGTTATTGACGAGGTTCCCACAATCGGTTCCTTCCAGCCCTGATGCCTGTCACTCCGACTCAGGGCCTCGTGAGGCCGGCTAAGCCCATGGAGGGCCCAGCCGGCGCATGGTCAGTTGACAGCGGCGTGTGCAGGCGCGCCGCCGGAGATCGCAGTGAGGGTCAGACCTGCTACCTCTTGATGAACTCAGCCGGTCGGCCAGGAAGTCCTTCCAGGTCTTCCTTTTCACGACTCAGCTGCTCGGCCAGGAACTCTTCCCAGGTCCGCCGGCCCACCGCTCGTTCGGGAGCCAGGTTGGCGCCAGCCCGGAACGCACGTGCGGCCTTGCCAGGCAGCCAGACCGGCAGGAGCGGTCGAGGCCTCTGAGTGGCCCGCAGGTAACCGCGGAGCAGGTCTGCCATGCTGTACACCTTCGGCCCGCCCATGTCAGGCACCAGCCCGGCCGGCGTGCCAAGGGCCAGCTCGGCGAGCCGGGCCGCCACCTCGCCTTCGTCGACCGGCTGGAACTGGAACCCGGACGGGAGCGGCACAATGGGCAGCTTCCCCATAGCCCGCGCCACCTTCAGTGTCAAGTAGTGGAACTGGGTGGCGCGCAGCGTGGTCCACGGCAGGCCGGACTCGGCCACGATCTGCTCGGCGGCCAGTTTGGACGCGAAGTAGCTGAACATGGCGCGGTCGACGAAACTGCTCACTGGGATGCGGTCGGCGCCGACGACCGAGATGTACACCAGGTGCCGCACCCCGGCCCGCGACGCTGCCCGGACCAGGTTCCGGGTCTTCTCCTCATCGCCCTTGCCGCTGCCCGCGCAGTGCACGATGACCTCGGCCCCCGCCACCGCGGCTTCGATCCCCTCGCCCGTCTCCAGATCAGCCTGCACCCACTCGGCGCCTGGCCAATCGTCTCCCGGTTTGGCCCGCCGGCTCATCCCACACACGGCATAGCCAGCCTCGCTCAGTTGCTTCACCACCAGACGGCCCAGCACCCCTGCGCCACCGGTCACGAGAATATGTTGCATCGTCTTTCCTTTCTTGCTCGTTGCTCTGTACGTTGCATGCCTCCCTCGAGAGAGGCTCGTACAGGAGACAAAAGAGCACGGGCAAATGTGACACTCCTCTGCTCTGTTTGTGCTCTGTCCTGCTCCGCGCTTACAATAAGGGAGAAGGAGAAAGGTGAACGATGGAGGAATCCATGCGCAAGGACAGCCAGGGAGAAGCGTTCGAGCACTATCGTGTGCTGCTCTTTTCCATTGCCTATCGCATGACCGGCAGCGCCAGTGATTCGGAGGATCTGGTGCAGGAGACCTATTTGCGCTATCAGGCGAGTGAAAGCTCGGTGATCGTCTCGCTTAAGGCGTATCTGACCACGATTGTGACCCGCCTGACGCTGAATTATCTGAAATCGGCCCGCCTCACCCGCGAACAGTATCTGGGAACCTGGCTGCCCGAACCGATCCTGACCTCGGAGGACGACGAGTTTCCAGGAGCTGCCCTAGAGCAACGAGAAACGCTTTCGCTGGCTTTTTTACGCCTGCTCGAGGCGCTCAGCCCGCCAGAGCGTGCCGTACTTCTCCTGCATGAAATCTTTGATTACCCTTTTAGCGAAATCGGGGTGATGCTCTCGAAAAGTCCGGCCACTTGCCGCCAGATCTTGCACCGGGCCAGGCAGGCGTTGCAGGACCAGCGCGTGCGTTTCGAGCCGGAGCCGCAGCGCCGGCGCCAGCTACTGCTCAGCTTTCTTTCTGCCAGTCAGGCCGGAGATATGGCGGCTCTGACCAGCCTGCTGGCTCAGGATGCCGTCTCCTGGTCGGATGGTGGCGGCAAAGTGCAGACGAATCTCAAGCCGATCTTCGGCCAGCTCGCCGTAGCGCGTTTCTGGCTGAGCGTGACGCGCAAAAATCAGCGGCAATTGACCGAGACTGAGGCCGAGATCAACGGCAGCCCTGCTATCCTCTACTGGGAGGAGGGCAGCCTGGCCGGAGTCCTCAGCCTGAGCTACAGCGCCGCGGGCATTCAGGAGATCTATGCGCTGCTGAACCCGGAGAAACTGGCCTACCTGCAACAACAGCTCGAAAGCTCCAGTAGACGCGCATCTGTGAGTTCTCAGCCTGGTACGAAAAAATAGTATGATCCCAGCGCCCGCACCTTCCCGGTTTCACTCTCCTCAAAAAGACGAGAGACAACCAAAGGATCAGTCCGAGCTGGTTCAAATGGATTACCAGAAGTCTCTGCAGAGGAAGAGCTTGACTTCGTGTGGTAAACGAGCGTATCTTCTCTTACAGAAGAGAGATTTTCCAGAGGGATGCGTGCCAGGGGCGACCGATGGGTCGATGCCCGTCGGTTCCGTTGAGATTATTTATGGAATTCTCTAGTAATTGTAGAACATATATTCTATAGCTCCTCAGTCACCGCTTTCCAGATAACTGCCACGCTGTCAAGCGCCTTCGGCGAATCGGTTCTCTCACATAAAATGGATCTTACGCACCTTTGCTGATGCCAGTTATGGTATGCTGAGAGCTTGTTCCGTTTTTCGTCCTCCCTTGTTTCTTCAGACGATCCACTGGTTGTGCT
>JBKPBA010000008.1:0-6735 GCA_046726675.1 Chloroflexota bacterium | reverse complement strand
CCTTAACACTGTTGAAAGCCTTGACGTCAGAGACATAAAAAATTTGAATCTCTACCAGCGACCTTTCTCCCTTTCACATCACCTGTTTGAATTGGAGCAGACCATCAAACAAACAAAAGCTATCCTCGTCATATTAGACCCACTTACAGCAGTCCTCGGTCATAATATCGATTCATCTCGTGATCAGGATGTCAGAGAAATTTTCACTCCATTAGCGCTTTTAGCTGAAAATACGAACTGTGCTATCCTGATAATACGCCATCTCAAAAAAGGTACTTCAGACAATCTACTCTACCGTGGAGCTGGCTCTATCGGCATTATTGCCGCTGCCCGTTCCAGTTTGACTATAATCTACGACCCTGCAGATGAGAAAAAACGTGTGCTTGCTGTCACAAAAAGCAACCTCGCCGAGCCACCAAATAATCTCTCTTATCAAGTAGTGCAAAATGAAAGTGCCGCCCCACACATTCAATGGCTTGGAGAAAACAACCTCGATATATCAACTCTCATCGGCCCAGGTATAAATTTATCATTCCCACGCCAGGAAATCATCAAAGCCTTACAAGGATCAAAACGCGCCCTCGATTTGAAAGAGATTGCAGAAATAACCGGGCTTAACTATAAGACATTACGCATGACTCTTAGCCGTATGCACGAAGCAGGATTGATCGCTCGCCCATATCGAGGAAAATACTCTACTCTTGAACAAGAGGTCAGGTGGAAAGGATTCAACGAGAAGGCGCAAAAAGCCCACGAACTTGAGCAAGAAGCTTTCAAAAAACGTTTTGCAACTGATGCAACTGTTACAACTGATGCAAACAAAACGGATTCTCCCAAAAAATCCAATAATTAAACTCTTTTTTGTAGAGGCGGGGTTCTATCCCATTGACTCCAACTCATTGCTCCATCTGTTTATCATGCGAGGAGAGACAATTCGGCCTCTCAGTATCATCCTCAGCTCACCTGTGTCATCCTGAGATGAATACCGTTGAGGTGGCAGTGTCTGAGCCAGTCTCTCAGTATCATCCTCAGCTCACCTGTGTCATCCTGAGCCTTGTCCTGAGCGCAGCGAATGGAGCAGCGAAGGATCTCGTTGCCCATCGCGTGAGATCCTTCGCGGAGTTTACCCTGAGCGTAGCGAAGGGCTCAGGATGACAAGCAGAACATACAAATCTAAAATTTCATCTGGCCCACGAAAAATGCCTTTTACAACTGATGCAAACGTTACAAACTTCCCTAAATTTGGAAACGTGAACCAGCCCTATCATATGCCTCCTGATCCTTGCGGAAGCTATCAGCATTCGTTCCACGAGCAGTCGCAAGGAAATCAGCCAGTAGTTGTACAGGCAGAACAGCCAGCAAAGGTGTCAACTCTTCCGGCAGATCTGCCCCATCGCAAATTGCAAACCTGGACCATCCCTGACGACTGAACAAACCGGCCGTCTCCGGAGTGGGTGCTTCGCCAATCAGCCAGACACGTGACCCAATCTCGCTTAGCGCTAACAGAAAATCTGCCATGCGCGACTGCGCGGCCCCTTTAACACTGATTGGAATAAGTAGATCATCAACCTCGAAAGCCACTTGTGGACCATGAATCGCTTGCTCCAGCTCAAAGCCCTCTGTTGTCACATAGGCCGCTTCCTTTGCCTTGAGTGCGCCCTCTGGCGCTGTGACAGCATTTGGCCCGGCCCCGACAAAATATATCCTGCGTGACCGCGCTACAGCTTCCTGAGCGATTTGCCGCACTTCGTTCTCCCGCGACAGAATATCTTCCATCAAGGCAGGTAATTGTGCCAATCCCTGTATCAGCCGTTCCGCTTGTCTTTCGTTCCCTGCAAGCGTGCCCAATTTCACAGCGATCTGACTCAGGCGTACCAACGCCCCTATATAGCTAATCGAGTGTGTCGAAGATGGATCTTGTTCCACTGTCTCAATAAGCACATCCGCCCCCTGCATTTTTGAATCCTTACCCGTAATCCCTACTGTAACTATCCCACTTTCCACAGCGCATTGCAGCGCCCCGATACCATGCAATTTGCTCCCACGATGGCTAATAACTATCACCCCATCGTCAGACCGCAGCGGCCTCGGGTAATTCACAAATTCAAACGAACGTACTGCCCAGGCGTCAGTTCCCACAAAACGTAAAAGATACTCACCTACTGTAGCAGCATGAAAACTGGTACCTATACCCGACACAAAAATACGACCAGCCCGGGACAACTTCTCCGCCGCCTTTGACGGACCATCCCAATCAGCCAGTAGCTCGCGTACTGCCTGCGGCTGTGCATGAATCGAACGATATAAACCCGTTGTACTTTCTGTTGACATGCGTAACTTCTCCTTACAAACTTTCGTATTACTGGTAGACGTAAGCAAAGTGTAACCCACTGTGAACTCTCTGCATAGAGCCAAGGGGCAATTCTAAACCCATCCAAACAGGTGCTGCACTCCTCACAGATTAAGGCTTTCATGCAAGCGTTCTTCAAAAAGAGAGTGTTACAACGTCTATATTTCTGTCCTATGCAGTTACAAAAAACTTATGAAAAGCGTTAAAGTTGATATCAATGGTGCTCGATGTGGTAGAGGCAAGAACATTGCAAGTGCTCCAGCCCAATAAACTACAACCATCAAAGCCGAAATCATCTTTCAATAACCTTTAAGGAGAACGTCAATGTCTGGCAAAATAAGTAGTATTGTTTCCAGCTCAGAGAAGCTGGACATATCAAAGATGTCTTTTGAAGAGCGCCTCCAGTTTGGCGCTGAAAACGCCGTTCGCTGTATGGGTGTAACCTCACGTGATCGTGTCTTCATAATAACTGACTATGAGCGTGAAAATATCGCACGTCGTATAGCTGTAGCCGCCCTCGATCGGCATGCCGATGTGACCATACGCTTCCTTGAGCATTACGGTATGCGCCCTCTTACCACATTTCCTGACGAACTGCGTGATGACCTGCTTCAAACCAGGCCAACAGTCAGTTACTATATCGCAACTGCCAAACCAGGCGAAATTAGATTCCGTATTCCACTCCTTCCATTCCTAGTACAAGAACTCAACGTTCGCCATGGACATATGATTGGTATCGATGAGGAAGTCATGGTCGAGGGTATGTGCGCAGATTACAATGAGGTATTCAGCCTGACCAACCAGGTTTACGATCTCGTACGAAACGCTCAAACTATTCACGTCACCTCCGCCAAGGGAAGCGATGTGACAGCCACTTTCCATAAAGATTGGCAATGGATTCCATGCCATGGACGTTATGATGTGCAGGGCAAATGGGGCAATCTGCCCGAGGGCGAAGTCTTTACTGCTCCTGCAACTGTGGATGGCACTCTCGTCTGTGACGTGCTTGGAGACTTTTTCTCAGAGAAATATGGTGTACTGGAACATCCCATAATTATCAATGTTAAACAAGGCTACATTACAGAAGTTAGCAGCGAAGATGCAGCGCTGGCAAAGGAAGTAAAAGATTACCTTTTCTCCGCACCTAATGGTAACCGCGTTGGAGAATTTGCCATTGGTACACTCACAAGCCTCAAAAGACTTACGGGAAACTTGTTGCAAGATGAAAAGATGCCAGGCTTACATGTTGCCTTTGGCAATCCATATCCCGAATTTACAGGCGCCGATTGGAATGCCAAAATTCACGTTGATGTCATCCCGAGTTGCTGCACTATCGAAGTGGATGGCTTCACCATCATGCGTGATGGCAAATTCACGATCTAAAGAAGGGACGGCCCTGGTCCTAAATTCACCAGGCATTGACACTTAACCCAGGTTCTTGATAAAATCAGTATGGTTCTTCTTTTATAACCGATTTCGTCGTATCCTGGGTATCATATTTTTTTATTATCATTTTGATGCCTATAGGAGCCTGATATGTCCACAACCAGAGGACAACAACTGATCGGCCAGGTAATAGGCTCATACATCCTCGAAAAACTACTGGGCTACGGAGGCTCCAGTGCTGTATTTCTGGCTCAAAACCAGTCAACTAATGAGCAAGTTGCAGTGAAAGTTTTTCTGCCACGTTCTACCATGGACAAACAGGCGCAGAAGAATTTTTATCAGCGTTTTCTACGCGAAGCCGAAGCTACCAGTGAGCTAGACCATCCAAACATTCTTTCCATCTACTCCTATGGCCAACATAATGGTTTACCCTATATTGTTATGCCCTATATGTCCGGCGGCACCTTGTCGGAATACGTCACCAGAAATGGCCCTCTGTCATTAAGCCAGGCCCAACAATATCTCGCACAAATCTCTTCTGCATTGGATTACGCCCATGAAAACGGACGTGTACATTGCGATGTCAAACCAGCCAATATTCTCCTCGATAGCTGGGGGCAGGTTGTACTCTCAGATTTTGGCATTGTGCATCTAATGCAACAAAATGGCCAAAGCGCAAAACCATCAATGAAATCGTCAGAGATATTAATGGGCACACCTGACTATATATCGCCTGAGCAAGCTCTCGGTGAATCCCTTGATGGTCGCTCAGACGTTTACTCCCTTGCCGTGACCCTGTTCTTTCTTCTGGCTGGTAGGCCGCCATTCCAGGCAGATTCTTCAATTACTATGGCCCTCATGCATGTACATGACACACCTCCCTTGCTGAGCACTTTCCGCAATGATATTACCCCGCAGATCGATCAAGTTATTGCTAAAGCTCTCGCAAAATGGCCAGAGGATCGCTACCAGACTGCCGGAAAGTTTAGCGCGGCTTTTGCCGAAGCTGTTGCCAATGCTGACGACTATGTACTCTCTGAGAGCGAAGCCAGAAGCAAAGCGATTGTCTCCAACGGCAGGGTTAAAAAAGCTATAGCACCCTTAAAACCCATCCTTCAAGACAAACCCTGCAAAGACTCCAGCAAATTATGGAGAATTGCTTTGCCACTGGTTTTACTATTTGCGATAATCATCGGTTCAGTTCTCAGCGTTAACATCGTAAACAAATTCACAAATACAAAGCATTATGCGCAATCTACTCACGCCAGTTCACCAACCGATTACCTGGCAGATATGAGTGCATGGCCGGTAGGACCGGTTGGCAGCACTTATTTCTTTCAAAATGGACAATACCATATCAAAAATATTCCACATCAGAGTTTTACTATAGCCTTATACGACTTTGGCATTGCTCAATTTACTAATTTCCGTCTCGAGGTTAAAGCCGCTGAATTGAATGGCTCACATAACTATGGAGATTATTACGGCATTGTTTTACGCGCAACTTCTAAACCACAACATTACTACCTTTTTGAGATCACACCATCAGGTGGAGGTCAATATGGATTTTGGCGTTCCGATGGACAACCCTTGAAACTTCTGAAGTCTGGTACAGTACCCTCACTTTTATCCAACTTGGGTCAGAATAATCACATTACTATTGAAGTAGAAGGTAACAAATTCACCTTCTTCGTGAATAATCAGCAGTTAGGAAAACCAATCTTTGATACCTCAAATAAGTCATTACGCTCTGGAGATATCGGATTAAGTGCAGATGGACTGGGTACCGAGGTCGCGTTCTCAAACCTTCAAATAGACAAACTCTAATCACCCTTTTTACCCTATTGGCAGAGTCCACGACGGCCTGGTTGGGAAAAGCACATTCAGTGCCAGTTCCGATTCATCCTTAGCCTTGACATCTGCGAAGGCATAGCGTAAATCATTCAGGCTTCGATATCCAAATAGAAGCTAAAGCAAGCTGTGATAAGTGCTGTAATCACGAATCAAGGCCAACAAAATAATTGACATTGCCCTTGCAACCCACTATACTGAATCTGGCTAAATTACACATTGCCAGCAAAACATAGCTTATCCGCCATGTAACGATCTCATTACATGCAGACCAAGAGGAGGATATCTAAAATATGACTTATGTTATTACTCAGCCTTGTATCGGCGTTAAGGACGCATCCTGTGTAGATGTTTGCCCTGTCGATTGCATCCATCCTACAACAGGCGAGGAAGGTTTTGATGAGGCTGAAATGCTTTATATAAACCCTGATGAATGCATTGACTGTGGGGCATGTGAACCTGCCTGCCCTGTGACAGCTATCTTTGAAGAGTCAGCAGTTCCCGAAGAATGGAAGCATTTTACTAAAATCAATGCAGACTTCTTTCAATAGTTAGCCAGCCTAACTTTGGTGTTGACTCATTAGAAGCATCAGGCAGTTCAGGCATAATTTCGTAGAACTTCTCTCTATGCTGTGATATAATGCAATTGCAACTAGAGTACTCACAATTTCTGAGGGAGCAAGCTCCTATGCCAATTACACGACGCAGACGCGCAAACCCACCCGATCAGCCAGAGGATAACAACCATAGCTCAGATCAACCTGAGAATATGCAGGAGACGCTGGCCAGCGAGCAAGCTCCCATCGTATCCCTGGATGGAGAACCTGCAGATGCACAGTTGAATGAGCATACCGGAAACACGTATGTATCGCCAACGAACTCTCAACATCAATCTGGATCCAATGGTGATCGTAGTGACAGGCCAGACCACACACCTTCTATTGAGGGAGGCAGGCGTACAGCTCGCGGTGAATTATTCCGACGACCGCCGCAGCCACCTCCGCAGGTGACCCCGACAACACTTGCTGCTTCGGGATCAATTCAGGCCCCAACCCACGAAATCTCTTTACCATTGGGGAATTTACTTCACCTGGCTTATAATCCCGGCTATACTGGATCAGACGAGGCGCGCAGTCTGTTACTTCAAA
>JBKPBA010000007.1:0-3860 GCA_046726675.1 Chloroflexota bacterium | reverse complement strand
CTCTTCTGGCCGCGCCCAAGCCGACGATATCAATGGAACGATATCTACGCCTGTACTGCAGTCGCGAAGGGTCATTTCACCCCGGCATGGACCGGGTGGGCGGAAATCCGCCAGGGTTGAGCCGCTCCCCCAAAAGCGGCTCCCCGCAAGGGGAAGAAGTAGAACGGAGGCGCACGATGTTTCCTCCCGTCCCGTGAACGGAGACGGATCTCCGCATCGCATTTCTTATGAATACTTCATGGCGAAATTGTTGGATCAACCATCGTTAAGTACATAAGCAAGATTTCACAAGAGCTTTGCCAGGAATTTAACGTAATCTTCAGGGAGATTACAACTTTTACTGATCGTGAATCGTTATAATGCAAAGATACTTACTATCACCAAATTCATAGCCGTCGAGAGGGGATTTATGGTCACGAAGAAGACCACTCGGACATCTACAAGGAAACATTCAAATATTAATAATGACTTGGCTGATACAGATATACTAAATCTGCCACTTTTGCCAATCCGCAATACAGTCTTACTGCCTAACCTGGTCACACCTTTAATGGTGGGACGCGAGCAATCAATAAAGGCCATCGAAGAAGCAATGAATAAAGATCGCATCCTGTTTGTTGTAACGCAGTTGAACGAGGAGCTTGAAGACCCAGGACAGGATGATGTATACACAGTTGGCGTCGAAGGAATGATTGACCGTGTGCTGAAGATGCCTGATGGTACAACCAGCGTGCTTCTACATGGCCAACGACGTTTACGCCGTCTTGAATACACACAACAAACCCCTTTTATGCGTGTGCGTGCAGAAATTGTAGACGAAGAAACAGAGCGTACACTCGCAGTTGAGGCATTAGTACGAGCGGCTCTGGCTCTCTTCGAAAAATGTGTGAAACTAAGCAACATCCTACCTGAAGAGGCTTATATTACTGCCATGAATATCGACCAACCAGGCTGGTTGGCAGATTTTATTGTCTCTGCAATAGAACCACCTGTTGCCGTACGTCAGAGTATCCTGGAAGCTTTCAGTATCGAGGAACGATTACAAAAGACTTGTATCTTGCTCACGAAGGAATTGAATATTCTGGAATTAGAGAATCAAATCCATAGCCAGGTGCAGCTAGAAGTCGATAAAAACCAACGGGAATATTTTCTACGCGAGCAACTAAAAGCTATACAACGAGAATTAGGCGAAACAGACCCATCATTTCGCGAAAATGCAGATTTAGGTGAGAAGATTCTCTCCTCGGGTATGCCTGAAGAGGTAAAGATCAAGGCAAACAAAGAGCTAGATCGTTTAAATTCAACCCCCTCTATAGCTCCAGAAGGAGGCGTGATTCGCACATATCTGGATTGGCTTGTCAGTCTTCCCTGGAACAATACAACTGTAGATCAGTTGGACATTAAAGAAGCAGCTAGAATCCTTGAAGAAGAACATTATGGCCTCGAAAAAGTGAAAGAGCGTATCCTTGAGTATATCGCTGTACGCAAACTCTCTGCAAATATGCGTAGTCCTATTCTTTGTTTTGTGGGACCTCCTGGTGTTGGTAAGACTTCGCTGGGTCGCTCAATTGCTCAAGCGCTCAATCGCAAGTTCGTTCGCCTATCGCTGGGTGGTGTGCATGACGAAGCCGAGATTCGCGGACATCGCCGCACCTATGTGGGAGCATTGCCGGGTCGTATCATCCAAACAATGAAAACAGCGGGCACCACTAACCCTCTTTTTGTGCTGGATGAAATCGACAAGATCGGTGCCGACTTCCGGGGTGATCCATCCGCAGCATTGTTAGAGGTACTTGATCCTGAGCAGAACCATGCATTCTCCGATCACTACCTCGAGATACCATACGACCTCTCAAAGGTTATTTTTCTTACGACGGCAAATGTCTTACATCCCATTCCCGCAGCCTTGCGTGATCGCCTTGAAATTATCGAACTTCCTGGGTATACAGAAGAAGAAAAAATGCACATTGCCCGCCAGTTCCTTATCCCGAAACAAATGAAAGAACACGGACTGAAAGCTTCCCGAGTTGAAATTGATGATGAAGCGTTACACCACATTATTCGCGACTATACATTCGAAGCGGGTGTACGCAACCTGGAACGTGAGATCGCCACGGTGATGCGCAAAGTCGCGCGCAAAGTAGCAGAGGGGCGACGCACCAAAACAAAAGTGACAGTGGAAAAGCTTACCGATTACCTGGGTACGCAGAAACACTTCTACGAACTGGCCGAGGAAAAGGATGAGCCAGGAGTTGCAACTGGAGTTGCGTGGACGAGCGCCGGTGGGGACTTGATAACTGTCGAGGCTACACTTATGGAGGGACGCGGCAACTTGACACTCACCGGGCAACTTGGCGACGTGATGAAAGAATCGGCACAGGCTGCGCTATCTTATGCACGCTCACGCGCCGGACAACTGGGAGTAGAAAGCCGTTTTTACGAGAAGTACGACATACATCTGCATTTACCCGCAGGCTCAATACCCAAAGATGGGCCTTCCGCAGGTATTACTATGGCAACTGCATTGATCTCTGCACTCACAAAACGAGCCGCCCGTCGTGATGTTGCGATGACCGGAGAAATTACGTTGCGAGGTCGCGTCCTACCAATTGGGGGTGTCAAAGAAAAGGTTCTGGCAGCGCACCGTGCAGGGATCAAGACATTTATTCTGCCCAAACGCAACTTAAAAGATCTAAATGATGTTCCGCGAGAAATAATTAACGAACTTCACTTCGTACCAGTTGAACGTATGGATGATGTTATCGCTGTTGCCTTGCATGCTCCAATGCTTTCTAAAGATGAGCAGGAAGTAGTTCCTAAGCCACCGAAGACAGTAAAAGCTAGAAGAGTAATAACTCCTAAGGCAACTACAAGTAGGGTAGGAGTAAATCCCTGATACTTTTAAGGGAGAGTGAAGTAACAATATTATGAAACTAACTCCCAAAGAGCAGGATCGGCTTACTATCTTCACACTTGCTGAACTTGCCCGCAGGCGCCGGAGGCGAGGGATTAAACTCAATTATCCCGAAGCGGTAGCACTGATTTGCGATGAAGTGATGGAGGAAGCACGCGCCGGAAGAAGCTATGATGAGGTTACCGCACACGGTATGCAGGTACTCACCGATGCAGATGTGATGGAGGGAGTATCTGAACTGGCATCAAGAATTTATATTGAGCCGCTCTTCGACGATGGTACCAAACTTGTCGTACTCCATCACCCCATCCAAAAGATGAGCAAAGAAATACAGGAAAAAGAGCGTGTTCCTGGTTCCCCGCAATCAGATACAATCACCATCAATGCTGGTAAGCCGACAATTACTCTGTCAGTCACGAACACGTCGGATCATTCAGTACAAATTACATCGCATATGCCTTTTTGGGAGATCAACCAGCGTATGCACTTTGATCGCGAACTGGCCAGGGGCTATCGTCTTGATATTCCTGCCGGTGGCGCCATACGTTGGGAACCGGGAGAAACGAAAGAGGTGCGCCTGTGCCTTTTGAAATGAGCCGCGATGAGTATCATGCCCGCTATGGTCTCACAACAGGCGATACCTTACGCCTGGGCGATACAAACTTGCATATACGCATTGAGTACGACTATACCTCTTACGGCGATGAAGTACTGGTGGGTTTCGGCAAGACGGTACGCGATGGGCTGATGGCAAACTCTCGGCTGGGACGCGAAAGCGAGCTTGACCTTGTTCTTACTAATGCTATTATTCTCGATCCAGTACTGGGTATCAACAAAGGCAACATTGGAATCAAAGAAGGGCGCATTGTTGGCATTGGCCGCGCCGGGAATCCGGATATCAGTGAAAACATCGACCTCTTAATCGGAACAAGCACAGCTGTGTTGC
>JBKPBA010000006.1:0-6417 GCA_046726675.1 Chloroflexota bacterium | reverse complement strand
GGCTACGCTCGTGCGACGGGCAAAGTTGGTGTGTGTGTAGCCACCAGTGGCCCGGGCGCAACTAATCTTGTAACAGGTCTGGCTACAGCGTATATGGATTCCACACCGATCATCGCTATCACCGGTCAGGTTGCGCGGCCCTTTATCGGGCGTGATGCATTCCAGGAGACGGATATACTAGGCGTTACACAGCCTATCACTAAGCATAATTTCCTGGTACAGCGAGTCGAAGACCTGGCGGATATTGTGCATGAAGCGTTCAGGCTTGCTCGCGGAGGTCGTCCTGGGCCTGTGGTAATTGATGTTCCAAAAGATGTGCAGTTTAGTGCAACACAATATCGTGCTTCAGCGTCAGTCAGCTCAATCGAACGTTTTCGTGCTTCACGCGCCCTGCATCCTTCGGCGGAAGCTATTGTCAGGGCCGCAAAATTGATCAGAGGGGCGCAAAGACCACTCATTATGTCGGGTCATGGTGTTATCCTGGCGAATGCTTATGCGGAACTACGTGCCTTTGCTGAGAAGGCCAATATTCCTGTGATTACCACGCTTCTCGGCCTCAGCGCTTTGCCTGAAACGCATCCTTTAGCTTTAGGTATGCCGGGCATGCATGGTCCAGCGCATGTCAACCGTGCAATTGGAGCATCCGATCTAATCATCGGTGTCGGGCTGCGTTTCGACGATCGTGTAACTGGCAAGGCGAGTGAGTTTGCCCCACATGCTCGCTTTATCCATATCGATATTGATCCCTCGGAGATGCACAAAGTCAAATGCGCGGCAGTGCCGATTGTGGCTGATGCTAAAGAAGCCCTGACACGACTTATCGAGGCAGTCGAACCAGGTGACAATGGAGCATGGATTAATCAAGTGCGCAGTTGGGAGGCTGAGAACAGTGAGCGCAGCGCGAGTATTCAACGTAACCAGGAGTATCCCGATCCAACAAGTATCCTGGAAGCGATACGCGCTGAAACGAATAATGACGCCATCATTGTCACGGATGTAGGTCAGCACCAGATGTGGACAGCCCGGCATTACACCTGGACACGTCCTAATAGCCATATTACATCGGGTGGCCTTGGTACGATGGGGTTTGCGCTTCCCGCTGCTATGGGCGTCAAGATGGGCATACCCGATGCTACGGTATGGGCTGTTGCCGGTGATGGTGGCATCCAGATGAACATTCAAGAGCTAGCCACGCTGAAGCAGGAAGGTATCACCGTGAAAGTAGCGATCATGAACAATGGTTATCTAGGAATGGTGCGCCAGTGGCAGCATTTCTTCCACAACGGTAACTACTCTGAAACGCCGATTACAGGCCCTGACTACATCAAGCTAGCCGATGCCTATGGTCTAACTGGCATGCGTGTCACGAAAAGTGAAGATGTGGAGGCAGCTGTTCGGAAAGCTATGGACACGGAAGGAACGGTTTTAATCGATTTTATGATCGAGTCAGAGGCGAATGTGTATCCGATGGTTGCTCCTGGATCAGCAATAACGAACATGATTGAAGAAAAGCCAGAAGAGAGCACGCGCTATGACTGATCAAACCCAACAGGGCGGGGCAAACATACAGGGCGGAGCAAGCCCCGCCCCTACGGCCCTGCCCTGGCCTCCTGTTGAACGGCCCGGTCAGACCGATGCTCCAGCCGGTACTGCTCGGTCCCATACGATCGTTGTGCTTGCACATGACAGGCATGGGGCGCTGGACCGCATTGTTGGTGTACTACGTCGCCGAAGGGCCAAAATGCAAGCATTTGCAATTGGTCGTAGCGAACTTCCAGACATGGCACGTATCACGATCGTGATGAATGACTCTGAAGTGGGAGTAGAGCAGTTAGTTGAACAACTACACAAGATTGTTGATGTTCAACACGTCGTCAACCTGTCATCAGAACAAACAGTTGCTCGTGAACTGGCGTTGATCAAAGTCAATAGCGGCGAATCGCAGTATGCCAGTGAGATTATTGAACTTGGT
Source organism: Chloroflexota bacterium (assembly GCA_046726675.1). Lineage (GTDB taxonomy): Bacteria > Chloroflexota > Ktedonobacteria > Ktedonobacterales > Ktedonobacteraceae > DATMNR01. The sequence continues at coordinate 4,445 of JBKPBA010000006.1, read as the reverse complement.
CATCTATTTGGCGCACACGTGGTTGACGTAACGCAACAAACGCTAACCCTGGAAGTGACGGGGAGTGAAGAAAAGGTTGAAAAGCTAGTTGATAGCTTACAAAGTTTTGGGATTCGTGAAGTCGCTCGTACTGGTCGTGTAGCGATGACACGTGGAGTAGAGAGCTGATTTATCAGGCTCGTAAGGTATATAGGGACGTGAAGAGTTACGTCCAGAAAGGAAATATTCATGGCAAATATCTATTACGATGCGGATGCAAATCTGGAACTTATCCAGCAGAAACGTGTAGCAGTTATTGGTTATGGAAGCCAGGGTCATGCCCATGCGCTTAATATGCAGGATGCTGGCTGCAATGTAGTTGTGGGCCTACCTGTGGGTAGCAAGAGTCGTCCGAAGGCAGAGGCAGATGGCATACGGGTCATGACGCCAGCCGATGCCGCAGAGCAAGCAGATGTCATCATGATCTTGATACCCGATCAGCACCACAAAGAAGTGTTTGAGCGTGATATTCGACCGGGACTCGCTCCGGGCAAAATGCTGATGACAGCGCACGGCTTTAGCCTGCATTACTTGCAGATTGTACCCCCTGCAGATATTGATGTCGCGATGGTAGCGCCTAAAAGCCCCGGTCATATGCTGCGTCGCCTCTTTACAGAGGGCGTAGGTGTGCCTGCACTGTGGGCTATTTTCCAGGATGCAACGGGTAACGCCGAAGCGATAACTCTGGCCTATGCTCGTGCCATCGGCTGCACACGTGCGGGTGTGCTGAAAACTACGATAGCTGAAGAGACCGAGACCGACCTTTTTGGTGAGCAGGCAGTTCTCTGTGGAGGCATCACTTCGTTAATCCGCGCAGGTTTTGAGACCCTTGTAGAGGCGGGCTATCAGCCGGAAGTGGCGTACTTTGAATGCATGCACGAGATGAAACTGATCGTGGACTTGATGTACCAGGGCGGCATGAGTTATATGCGCTATTCCATTAGCGATACCGCCGAGTTCGGTGATTATATATCTGGTCCGCGTATTATCGACGCACGAGCACGCGATGAGATGCGCAGGATATTGCATGAGATCCAGGATGGAACGTTTGCCACACGCTGGATTCTTGAGAACCAGGCTGGTCGCCCCAGTTTTCAGGCGATGCGCCGATCTAATGCTCAGCACCAGATTGAGCATGTTGGTAGTGAACTGCGTGCCATGATGCCATGGTTGAACGCAGGAAGTAAGAAACAGGAAATTGCAGAAGAGGCCAGCGGGCGAGGATAAACCTCGCCCTGTTGGGATACCTTTGTCATCCATTTCAAGGAGGAATCAAAAACATGGCAGACCCTGCGGCAATAAGAATTTTTGACACGACTTTGCGCGATGGAGAACAGTCTCCTGGAGCTACTATGACCACCGAGGAGAAAATTCAGGTTGCGCAACAACTTGTACGTCTAAATGTGGATATCATCGAAGCTGGTTTCCCGGCTGCTTCTCCAGGTGATCTGCTAGCAGTTAAAGAGATTGCGCGGACCACTCGCGGTCATGACATCGCAATTGCTGGACTTGCGCGAGCTAGTGTCAGTGATATCGATACAGCTTGGGAGGCAGTGTGTGATGCTGAGCGACCAGTGATCCACGTGTTTTTGGCAACCTCCGACATTCATCTCAAACATAAGTTTCAGATTGATCGAGAAGAAGCGCTCTATCGAGTCAAAACTATGGTGAGATATGCGCGGAATCTCTGCCCTACTATTGAGTTTTCAGCAGAGGACGCCACTCGCAGCGATTGGGATTATCTCTGCCGCATTTTTGAAGCAGCCATCGCATCAGGGGCAACGACTATCAATGTACCTGATACAGTGGGGTATACGTCGCCACAAGAATATGAAGCGCTGTTTCATTATCTGCGCAATCGCGTAGCGGGTATTGAAGAGGTAGTCTTAAGTGCTCACTGCCACAACGATCTTGGCATGGCGACTGCTAATACACTGTCAGCCATTAAGGCTGGAGCGAGACAAGTGGAGGTTACTATTAATGGGTTAGGGGAGCGAGCAGGGAATACTGCCATGGAAGAAGTTGTGATGGCATTGCGAACCCGACCGGACTACTTTGGCAATGTTACTACACGTATCAACACACAGGAGTTTCTAGCGGCAAGTCAAATGTTGAGCCGGCTCACAGGGATTCCAGTACAACCCAACAAAGCTATTGTGGGCGCAAATGCTTTCGCCCACGAAGCAGAAATGTACCAGGACGCTATGTTGAAAAACCCATTGACCTATGAAATCATGACTCCCCAGTCTGTTGGCTGGTCAAACACGAAACTCGTCATGGGCAAACATTCTGGACGACATGGCCTGGATGCACGATTGCGACAACTGGGACATAAACTCGACGCGGATCAACTCAAAATTGCCTATAGCCGTTTTATTGCTCTGGCCGATAAGAAGAAACATATCACCGATGCGGATCTGCTATATATTGTCGAGAGCGGTAAGGAAACTCCGGTCGGGGTTTGAGGCCGATAAATCGGCCCGTTCAGTTAACCGGGTGAGGATAAACCTCACCCCTACGGACCGTTCAGCCCGATCAGTAGGGGCGAGGATAAACCTCGCCCGTTATTGATCGATTGAGCACAAAAGGAAATGTAAACCCTCGATTTATCGGGGACGAGCGAAGCGAGGAGAAATTGTGTGACTCAGACTGAAGCCACAGCATTGGGAAAAAATAATCAACTTGAAATGCGTTCTGACGACGCTGCTACGCATCTAGCTAACGCTCAGTCAGAACGAAAGGAAGTACCTGTGAAGGCAGAATCGCCAAAAATTCCGGTACTCAACCCTGATGAAGGATACGCGTACTTCGAAGGGCAGATTGTACCGATGAGCGAGGCCAAAGTGAGCGTCGCGACCCATTCGTTGCATTATGGTACAGCTTGCTTCGAGGGCATTCGTGGCTATTGGAATGAACAGCAGCAGCAATTGTACTTGCTTAAATTGCGTGAACATTTTGAGCGCATGGCCGATTCATGGAATGTCATACGCATGAAGCCGAAAGAATCGATTGATGACCTGTGCCGAATAACGGTTGAGCTTGTAAAAAAGCATGGCTATCGCCAGGATGTCTATGTGCGTCCTCTGGCATATAAGTCATCGCGAACGATTAAGCTCACACTCAGTTCATTGGATGATGCTATCACCATCTATACCTTTGCGATGGGGAACTACGTTGATATAAGCGCAGGGTTGAGTGTCTGCACCTCGTCCTGGAGGCGTGCCAACAGTAATGCTATGCCGGTACGAGCAAAAGTTACTGGAGCCTATATCAATAGCTCACTGGCAGTAGACGATGCCACTGCAGCCGGATTTGATGAAGCAATCTTGCTCACCCATGATGGCACAGTTTCAGAGGCAAGTTCGTGCAACATCTTCCTGTTGCGCAATGGCAAGCTCAGCACTCCTGCGCTGTCCGAAGATATTCTTGAAGGTATCACACGCAATGTGATGATTGAAATGGTACGAGATGAATTCGGTATGAAAGTAGAGGAGAGGCGCATTGATCGTACTGAACTCTATTCGGCTGACGAAATCTTCATGTGTGGCACGGGAGTGCAGGTGTCACCTGTTACTAGCGTGGATCGCCGCCCGGTGAGAACAGGCAAACCCGGTCCAATGACGATGAAGCTGCAAGAACTCTATCTCTCCGCCTGCCGGGGCGAGAATGAAAAATACAAAGATTGGGTTACACCCGTCTATTAATCTTAGACAATTGGAAACGACGCTGGTGCGTCAGTTCTTATCCGTTCTGACAACGCTGCTGCGCTGGCACCTACCCGCCCGACCAACGACGCTGGCGCGTCTACTGCTGCGCAGTCAGGTCGGTCGAAAGGAGAGCTAGCTCACGCTCAGTCAGAACGAGAGGCAACTGCTACGCAGTCATCCAATTGAGAGGAATATATTGAGATAAGGAATTGATATGCGTTCAGATCAAATAAAGGTAGGCTTTGAACGGGCGCCACATCGTGGATTGCTGCGCGCAACGGGTGTGGTAGGAGAAAATGATTTTAATAAGCCGTTTATCGCCGTGTGCAATTCTTATGTTGACGTAGTGCCTGGACATGTGCACCTGCAGGCATTTGGCAAATTAGTCAAAGAGGCCATACGAGCCGCGGGTGGAGTGCCCTTTGAGTTCAACACCATCGGTGTAGATGATGGTATTGCTATGGGCCATATCGGCATGAAATACTCGCTGCCCAGTCGAGAGTTGATTGCTGATTGTGTTGAGACGATGGTTGAGGCTCATCGCTTTGATGCTATGGTGTGTATACCCAACTGTGACAAAATTGTGCCCGGTATGTTGATGGCTGCGATGCGAGTTGACATCCCTACGATATTTGTCAGTGGCGGACCAATGGCCGCGGGTAAACTGGCTGATGGTCGATCTATCGATCTTATCAACAT
>JBKPBA010000005.1:0-4154 GCA_046726675.1 Chloroflexota bacterium | reverse complement strand
GGGCTGCGTCTTTCCGCCGCAGGGCTTGCGGTGCTGCTGCCTGTGGAAGCGACGTAAGACCAAACCTGCATGGAACCAGGGAAGGCTGGCGCTGATGAAGCAGGAACTCTCACTCGCGAGGGTGGGGGAATCCCCGGCATTCATGCCTGGGGAGGATGTCAATTCAGATTGTGTCTCTCCCTATGAGGTTTTTAATGCCTCAGCCGCTTGCTCTCTCACAGCAAAGTAGATGGCCTGTGGATGATGTACCACAATCGCAGCAGTTGACTGCTCAGGTACCAACTGGTAAGCCTCAGTCAGGTCGACACCAATTGTGCTGCTGACTGGTAGCAAGCGAAAGACCTTTTCATGGTCTTCGAGGTCAGGTATAGCCGGGTAGCCCCAGCTATAGCGTCGCCCGCGTTGACCATCAAGGCCAAGTTCCCGGCAAATCAGCCGATTCGTATATTCAGCCAGTCCCTCTGCCATCTCGACCGCCAGCCCATGAGTGTAATAAGCTTCTGCATAATTGCCCGCTTCCTGAAGACGTTGTACCGCATCACTGGCAGCCTGTCCCATCGTCACAACCTGAAATGCTACTACATCTACCTTGCCGCTCTCTATCGACGCAAAGTAGTCGGCGAGACAAAGGCGTTCGCGTTCGTGTTGCCTGGGGAAGAGAAAACGTATAATTTCCTGTAGCTTCTCATTCCTTCCAGAATACTCCTGTGGATCATAGATAATGAGTTCATTACCGTTAGATTGGCATGGGAAGTAGCCATAGATCGCTTTTGGTTGCAAGTAGCGTTGTAGGCGAGCCTCACGTTACATCCGTTCCTGGCGCGGCTGAAACTCCTTTTCTACCAGCCGTGTAAATTCTTCACCATGGGCCTTGCCACCCCAATGCAAGCGGAAAAGCGTATTCAGGTCAATACATACCGCAACGTCTTCAATACCGATACGTTCAAGGACTCGCGGTCCCCAAAATGGGGGTGTGGGGATGGGGATATGGCGTTGGATGCCGGACGAAGGCTTATCGATACCTCTATCAGAACCATCAGCGCTATCTTTCGTCCCTGCCGTGGTTTTTTTCAATCGCTCTCTCAACGCTTCTGACTTGATCTGTTCAACAAACTTAGCCCGCTCTTCGGGTGTATTCGTTAGCGTGTCGATAATTTCAAGCCCCTCGAAAGCATCACGGGCATAAAACACTCCAGGCTCATATGGAAGCGGCGTTGAATCTGGTGCCTGTTCATCGACGAAGAGGATACGACGCCCATAGGAGCGATTGATGGCAGCTCCCCCCACAATTACCGGAAAATTCAGTCTTCGCTTGTGCAATTCTTTGACGCACAACGGCATTTGCTTGGAGGTGCTGACCAGCAGCGCCGATAGGCCGATGGCATCAGCATTGACCTCGACAGCCTTATCCAGAATCGTATTCAGCGGCACCTGCTTGCCGAGATCATAGACGGTATACCCATTGTTGCTAAGAATCGTATTGACCAGGTTTTTACCGATGTCATGCACATCGCCAAAGACGGTCGCCAACACAACCTTCCCCTTTGTATAGCCTTCCTTCTTCTCCAGACAGCGTTCCAGGCAAGCCACGGCTCGTTTCATGACCTCGGCTGATTGCAGCACGAATGGCAGGATCAGTTCACCAGCGCCGAAGCGATCGCCAACATCTTTCATTGCTGGTAACAACACAGTGTTAAGTACGTTTACCGCTGCTTCGCTCTGCGGAACACCCATATCTGAGGCTCGCTCTTCAATTACCTGTTCGATTAACACCTCGATACCTTCTTTGCGCCGGTGTAGTATTTGCCAGTGAATGCGCTCAGCCGTATTCATACCCTCTGTGGGATCAACCTTACTATTGCTTTCACCTGCTTGTGGTTCGTGAGCCTCAAAATAGGCGATGTAACGTGGTAGTGCGTCGGAACGATTGTAAATCAGATCTTCAGCAAGCTGGCGCTGTTCTGTATCTATTTCCGTGTATGGTGTAATATGCGTTGGATTGACGATAGCAGCATCAAGCCCGGCTTTGACGGCATGATAAAGAAAAACACTGTTGAGCACTGCACGAGCGTGCGGCTTCAGACCGAAGGAGATATTGCTGACTCCGAGTATAGTGAACACTTCTGGCAGTTCCATTTTGATACGCTTGATCGCTTCAAGTGTTTCGATGCCTGCCGTCTGTAGCTCTTCCTGTCCGGTGGTAATCGGGAATGTCAGCGTGTCAAAGATCAACGCATTAGGCGCGAGGCCATATTCATTCACGCAGATATCATAGATGTTATGAGCAATCTCCACTTTGCGTTCGGTCGTTTTACCCATGCCAATCTCGTCAATTGTGAGGGCGACAACGGCAGCGCCGTGCTCAAGTGCCATCGGTATGACGCTCTCGATGCGCTGGCGACCATTTTCCATGTTAATAGAATTGATAATTGCTCGTCCAGGGTAAGTCTCCAGCGCCGCTTTAATTACATCTGGCTCCGTTGAGTCAATCACCAGGGGTGTTTCGACGCCCATGGAAAGCTTTTTGATGGTCTTTGCCATCTGACCGGCTTCGTCTGTACGCTCGGTAAGCGCGACACACACGTCAAGAACATGCGCACCTCCTTCGACCTGCTCGCGTCCAATACCGAGCAACGTGTCGTAGTCCTCGTTGAGTAGCGCCTGTTTCGCTTTACGACTGCCCTGGCTGTTGACACGCTCTCCGACCAGCAGTGGTGGGGGATCTTGTTGTAATGCTGTTGCGCGGATACCGCTTGAGGCAAATGGCAGTATAATGCGTGCAAAATTCTTGTTGTTCAGGTTATTATCTGCGATTGGACGAGAGCGACGTGGAGCAGTGCGACATGCTTTAACAATAGCTCGCAGGTGCTCATGGCTGCTCCCACAGCACCCACCAACAATATTGACGCCAAATTCGGTGATGAAATCGCGCAAGGCAGCGGCCATTGGCTCTGGTTCCATGGGATACACTGCCAGTCCATTGACGTTCAGAGGTATACCCGCGTTGGGAATGGTTGAGATGGGCAGAGGGCAGTTTTCGCTCAGAAAACGTACTGGCTCACGCATATGTTCTGGCCCCGTCGAGCAGTTCAATCCAACGATATCAACTTGCAGCCCGACAAGAGTCGTCATTACTGCCGCAATGTCGGTTCCCAACAACATGCGTCCACTGGTATCGAGCGAAACCTGCGCCTGAATAGGGACATTGCGTCCGATCTCTCGCATGGCATGTCGAATGCCGGTAATGGCTGCTCGCACCTCAAGGATATCCTGGCTTGTTTCGATGAGCAACACATCGACACCACCTTGTAAGAGTGCAACAGCTTGTTCTCTAAATATCTCGACAAGTTGCTGGTAGGTGATATTACTCAACAGCGGATCGTCAGATGAGGGTAGCATACCGGTTGGACCAATTGAGCCAGCTACAAAGCGGGGTTGTTCTGGTGTACTATAGCAATCAGCAATGCGTCGCGCAATTTGTGCGGCTGTAAGATTTATTTCGTGGGTCCGGGCACCAAGTCCGTATTCATCGAGTTTGAGACGACTGCCTGTGAATGAGTCGGTTTCTATTACATCGCTACCAGCTTCAAGAAACCCTGCGTGGATTCCTTCAATGACTGAGGGTTTTGTGAGCACAAGGTACTCGTTGCAACCCTCGGTGGCTTCTCCACCGAAGTCTTGCGCGGTTAGTTGATAGCTCTGTATAGTTGTCCCCATGGCGCCGTCATAGATGATGACGCGCTGTGCCAGGGCTTCGAGAAATTTGCTCATGAACCCTCCAATCCTCCCAGGTGTTTGAAGTACATTAACGACTTATGAGTAGCGAACGGTATTCTGCGAATCAAGCAGCCGGGTCAGGAATAGTGACATCTACATATTCAGCCATCGTCTGTGATGGAGGAATCGACTCCTGATCCTCAATCATACCCTCTAAATGCATTTTGATCGCCTCTCTCATGTTAGCTTTGACTTCTTCCACTGTTTTTCCCGTCGCTATACAACCAGGGAGATCAGGGACATATGCACTATAATTGTGGCTGCCTTGTTCAATGATGATTAAAAACCTACGCATTTCATTCCTCCCTTTCGGTGTCCATGCAGTGTCATCGTTTCTTGAGTTGCGCTTGTTTGAATATGCTCGCAAGCGTTTTGGG
>JBKPBA010000004.1:0-11010 GCA_046726675.1 Chloroflexota bacterium | reverse complement strand
GTCGGGAGGCGCCCCAGAAGCGTGGCCTGTTCAGACCTGGCCACGACTTGCGCTTGAGAGACCCCAAGCTGGTGTGCGACATTCTCAAACGCTTGCTGGATGGTTCTGGTATCCACCATGCCCCCGGAACGAATGCCAACCACTCTGACCGAAGCCTGTCCCAGATCCGCGGCAAGACATCTCAAGAGCGATTCCATGGCCCCAAAGGCCGTGCCAATAGCAGTGGAGTTTGGCGTCCCCCGCGCGGGGACCGCTGTGACAAACAGGATGACTCCTGAGTGCTGCCGTACCATGTGTCGTGCGGCTGCACGTGCCGTGATGAATTGCGAGGGGACCAGGGTGGTGAGCGGCAACAGGAACTGCTCAAGGGGGAGTTCCATGGTGCTTGTCCCCTCGCCATAGTCTTTTGCCTGTGGACCCATCACATTCAAGAGGAGATCAATGCTCCCCGCCTCTTGCGCCACGCCATCGAGATAGGCCTGCACGGCCTGCTCATCCAGGGCGTCTACCTCTGCTGCGTAGGCGGTACCGCCGTCTTTGTGAATGTCGGCCGCCACCTGCTCAACCGCAGCAAGGCGACGACCCGAGAGAAAGACCGTGGCCCCTTGGGCCGCAAACTCTTTGGCTATCGCCTGACCTATGGCACCACCTGCCCCAAAAATGACGGCGTGCTTGTCTTTAACGGAGATGTTGATGCAGTATTCATACGTTCATTTTCCTTTCAATGTTTCGTGATGATTTTCGTCTATCACAAAAGCCATCTGTGAAGCTGTAGATGACTCATGAAAGGGGCACCTCCTCTGCGCTAAAACACATAGGGAGTGCCTTTCCCTGTCTCAAGGTAGGACTTCAGGCTCCCCAGAAAGTATTTCCAGCCTGCACGCGTCTCCTCAATGCTGTAGCCAGTAGCACCCACGAAGAGATCATGCTGACCAAAGAGCAGCCTGGTCCCTTTCGAGATCGGCGTGAGATCCCAGGTGATCGTGGACCCCTCCCAATCATGGGGGGAAAGCCTCACGCTCCAATGCACTTTCTTTCCGACTTCCAGGTCGGTCATCTCCATCTTGAAGACCCCTCCATTCTCAAAGCGAACTTCGATGAGAGAGCCAACCTTTAGCTCGGCAGTCACATGATTCGACCACCACCCAGCGATCCCAACGGGCCGTGTAAGAGCATGAAAGACGTTCTCCGGCGTTGCTTCAATCGTCAGTTCTTGCACAATATCTGACATCGTCATTTCTTTCTTTGACTTTCAATGCTTCTCATCAGGATCATTCTTAATGGTCCCAGTGGGCCCAGGCGGTTCGACGATGCCGGTTTCGAGCCAGGCGGTCAGATTGTTGAAATGAACGTTCCAGCCGCTGTTGATGGAGGTGTAGTAGCTATCCCAGTCCTCCCCTTCGCCGATGCCCGTGTGGATGAGATGCAGACGTGTGCCATCGTTTTCCGCGGTCAATTCAAAGGTGATCGTAGTGGGGCTCGGCTCCAGGGCCTCCCAGCTATAGCTGAGGCGATGGGGTGGATCGAGCAGGAGGATCGTGCCAACTTCGACCGCGTCCGGCGCCCACTCGAACCTGATCGCTCCCCCAGGGCGCAAATCGACCTCGGCTTTTTGCACAAACCAGCGTTCCAGCTCTGCTCTCTCGGTCAGGGCCTGGAAGACGCGTTGGGGGGTGGCCTTGATGAACAGTTCTTTCTCAAGTGTGCGGCCAATCAGATGTGTTTTCTCCATGATCTCGGTGCTATCCTTTCTCATTAGTCGTTTCGGTCAAGGACCGAAGTTTGTCAAGCCTGCTATCCCAGGAGGTGGAGAGGTGCTCCCACAGGTCGTCTCCTTCCGGCAGCGTGTTGATCAGCGTGGCAAGTACGCGGCGAAAGGCGGCAATCTCGTCGGGGGTATGATGGGGCAACAGCCCCTGGTGCAGCGTGTCTTCCCAGCGTACCAGCGCCGGTGCCAGCTCGGTCTGGGTCTGCCGTCCCGCCTCGGTCAGCCAGACACGCACGATGCGCCGATCGGTGTCGTTGCGCTTGCGTTCGACCAGGCTTGCTTGCTCCAGTTGATCGACGAGCCAGGTGATGGAGGTGGCATCAAGCTGGGCGCGCACCCCAAGATCACGTAAGGGCAAGCCATCTTCGAACCAGAGTTGGCGCAGGAGAAACAGCTGCGAGGGCGTTAGGGAATGACTCGCCAGCGCTTGTGTGTAAAATTTCGCCAGTTTGCGTGCCGCTGCTCCCAGCGCAAAGCCCAGCGGCTCCTCGCGGCTCTCGACCTCTGGGTGATCTCTTTCCATTGCTCACATCCTCCTAATACATATTATTTTAATTAGAAAGAATGCATTTGTCAAGAGGGAATTGGGGAATTTGTTCGAAACGAAAGCGGATTATGGATATGACAATTGTCATGTCATACTCATGATGATCTTCACTAGCTCGAGCAGCAAATTCCCACTACACTTAAAAAGTGTAGTTGATTTCAGTTTGGTATCAGTCGGTGCTGGTGCACCTGCCGCAGACCGGGAAGGTTTTGCTGGCAATCGACACCGTTGTCCTGCAGCGCCTTTTTACCCCCGATAGAAAGGCCTGGCCGTTTGAGAACGAGGTGCAATTGCGCGCCAGCACACGCAAACTTCTAGATCTGGTTGAGCGCGAACGAGTGGCTCTGGTCATCTTTGGTCATGATGGTGTGCAATGGCAAATGCTCAAGAAAGCACCGGCCTATTACGAGTGATTCAACCATCTCCTGGCGCCTCTGCTTACTAATTCGCTAGCCCGTGTAACCAACCGAGCGAGCGAAAGCCTCAAAGAGTCGGCGTTGCTCGTCATTCAAATGTGTGGGGAGGACAACCGAAACCTCGGCATAAAGATCTCCACGCTTATCCGGCTGTCCTAGTTGGGGCATACCCTGCCCGCGTAAGCGGAAAGACTTGCCATTAGGAGTTTCTGGAGGAATACGTAGCATAAGTCCTCGGCCATCGGGTGTTGTTACACGGACTTCACCTCCAAGCACTGCAGTTGCCAGAGGTACTTCCACAGTTGTTCGTAATGTAGTACCCTCTCTTGTAAATCGGGGATCCGGCAATATGTGGATGCGCAGGTAGAGATCACCACGCCCGGCAGTACCCTGACCACCCTGACCCGCAATGCGTATGCGCGAGCCCTCATCCACCCCGGCAGGAATCTTTACTTCAATACGCTTACTACTGCCATCTATATCGGTCAGTTCGAAGATACGCGTCACACCCTGGTAGGCCTCTGCCAGAGTCACCTCTACAGAAGACTCGATATCTTGTCCTATTGTTGCGCGTGGACTTCTAGGTCCACCCGTTCGAGTTCTTATATCCGGCTGGCCGGCGAAACTTGAGCCGAAGAACGTTTCAAAGAAGTCGGAGAATGGTGATTGACCTCCAAAAAGATCATTGAGATCTTCGGGGTTCACGGTTCGATACTCGTAGCGAACTCCGCCATCTCTTCCCATGGATCCAGTTCCAGCGCCCGGCATACGTCCGTACTGCTGGTAATAAGTGCTCAGTTCATCATACTTCTTGCGTTTCTCAGGATCAGAAAGCACTTCGTTGGCTTCGTTGATTTCTTTAAATTTCTCTTCGGCAGTCTTGTCACCTGGATTGACATCGGGATGATATTTACGCGCCAGCTTACGATAAGCCTGGCGAATCTCCTTCTCAGTCGCTTTCTTGTCAACACCTAATATTTTGTAATAATCTTTATAATCAACAGCCATAAGTGCCTCTTCCTAAGAAAGAAAATATTGTTGAATGAGTTGCCTGTGGCTCCGCCACAGGCAACTCATTCAACAATTCCTTATTACACTTCGCGATATTCGCCTTCAACGGTGCCGGAATCGCCTTCAGATGTTGGGCCTTGTGAACCTGCTTCTGCAGTAGCTCCATTCTGGCTATAGACATCCTGGCCGATTCGCTGCATCGCGCTCTCCAGTTCAGCGGTTGCGCTGCGAAGTTGGGTCATATCGTTGCTGGATAGTGCATCCCGCACAGCCTTTACTTTATCCTCGACCTCACTGCGCACACCAGCAGAGACTTTATCACCAACATCCCGTAGAGTACGCTCCGCCTGATATGATACGCTATCAGCATGGTTGCGCACTTCGATCTCTTCCTTGCGCTGGCGGTCTTCCTGTGCATGCATCTCAGCATCACGTACCATGCGGTCTATCTCCTCCTTGGACAATCCGCTGGAGGCCGTGATGGTGATCTTTTGCTCACGACCAGTAGCCTTATCACGAGCGGTGACATTGAGAATGCCATTCGCGTCAATGTCGAAGGTTACCTCGATCTGAGGAATACCTCTTGGAGCAGGAGCAATACCTTCAAGTCTAAAGTGACCAAGACTCTTGTTGTCTCGAGCCAATTCACGCTCACCCTGCAGCACGTGAATCTCGACCGCAGGCTGGTTATCTTCTGCTGTGCTAAAGATCTCGCTCTTGCGTGCTGGAATGGTCGTATTGCGCTCAATCAGTCTCGTCATCACACCACCTAGCGTCTCTACGCCCAGGGAAAGCGGCGTCACGTCAAGCAACAGCACGTCCTTCACATCACCCTGGAGCACGCCTGCCTGAATCGCTGCTCCGATCGCCACAACCTCGTCAGGATTGACACCCTTATGTGGCTCCTTGCCGAAGATTTTGCGTACCAGGTCAATCACGGCTGGCATGCGTGTCTGCCCACCGACCAATACCACTTCATTAACCTCGTTTGCACGGAATCCGGCATCTTCAAGAGCTTTCATGACCGGACCGCGTGTGCGTTCAATCAAATCGCTGACAAGTTGTTCCAGTTTCGCCCTGGTAAGAGTCATCACCAGGTGTTTTGGACCGTTGGCGTCAGCAGTGATAAAGGGCAGATTAATCTCTGTTTGTAAAGATGAAGACAGTTCGATTTTCGCACGTTCCGCGGCTTCCTTCAAGCGCTGCAAAGCCATCCGATCTTTGCGCAGATCGATACCTTGCTCCTTGCGGAATTCATCGGCGATCCAATCGACAATGCGCTGATCGAAGTCATCACCACCGAGATGTGTATCGCCGTTGGTCGCCTTGACCTCAAAGACACCCTCACCCAACTGCAAGATGGAGATATCGAATGTACCACCACCAAGGTCATAAACTGCAATCGTCTCGTCTTTTTTCTTGTCTAGACCGTATGCAAGTGAAGCAGCGGTTGGCTCATTGATAATGCGCAGAACTTCCAACCCGGCTATCTTACCTGCATCCTTAGTTGCCTGGCGCTGGGTATCATTGAAGTAGGCAGGGACCGTGATCACCGCCTGCGTAATCTTCTCGCCCACTTTGGCTTCCGCGTCGACCTTCAACTTTTGCAGGATCATCGCCGAAATTTCGGGTGGACTATAATCGCGTCCTCCCATGGTTACCCGCACATCGCCATTAGCTGCGCGAGTTATCTTATAGGGCACACTTTTTAGTGTGCGTTGCACCTCGGGATCATCATATTTGCGTCCCATCAGGCGCTTAATCGAATAAACCGTATTTTCTGGGTTGGTTACTGCTTGTCGTTTGGCGACCTGGCCAACAAGCCGCTCGCCACCTTTTGTAACTGCGACAATCGAAGGGGTCAGGCGCGATCCTTCGTTGTTATCCAGCACAGTAGGTTCGCCAGCTTCCATGACTGCAACCACCGAGTTCGTCGTTCCAAGGTCAATGCCAATTACTTTGGCCATAACTTTAGAGCCTCCTTTATCAAGTATGTCAGATACTACCGGTGAATTAACCCATCTACCTCACATCCACTTCACCATAGTATTCCGTTCATACATTTTACATTTTATGTTAGTTTAACTAACATATTCCAATAATTAAAACAAGTACTATCTTGATGCTATTCCCATTCTTCATATCTACTTAGCTTTTCTAATCGACGCCACTCTTCTTCAGCGCGCAATTGTGCTTCCCGCGCTTGCTGGATCTCCTGTTGGAGAACCAGAACATGCCTGCGAATCTGAATAATATATTTGATACCCATCGCATTTATACCTTGAGCAGAAAGCTCAGTAATCTCCTCGAGAATAGCAATATCCTGATCAGAATAGAGACGATTCTTACCAGCCTGCCGTGCGGGTTCAAGCAACCCTGCCTCTTCATAACGTCTCAACATCTGTGGAGGCAGACCCAATAGCTGAGAAACGACACCTATCGTATATTTTGGCATGCTTGCATTATTCTCGCTGACATTGCGAGCAGTAAATTTTTCCCGCCTCTTCATACAATATGTGTCCTTTCAAATACCCCTGAATTCGCAAGCATTCCGTAAGTACTCTCTGGATAAACTTTAAATAATATAATTCACCTTACAATTTCTGTCAAGTGATATGAAGGCGAGAAATCTTTACGATACATCTTGTAATCACAACCACTTGTTAACCAAACTACAACCACATTGCTCTCCTATCTCTCCAGACCCTTTGGTATACTGCACCTTGCACGGAGCCGAAACCACGCGGTGGGGGAGAGAGGGGTTGTCCTCATGTCTCCACCACATGTTCGCGTTTGAAGCAATGGAAATCTGAGGAATCTTTCAGGAGAGCGGTGTCGAGTGCTCTTCCCTCAGATGACGCTTATGAGAGGGGGGAGGCATCCTCCCTTCATGAAAGGAGATCCCAATGATACAGTATTTCAGACACCACCATCGCATCTTCTTGACGTCTGTCCTGCTTGTCGCCACTGCTATGCTCGTACTTGCAGCGGTGGTCAGTGCAAAGGTTACTACTACCCACGCAGCAGGATCAACAGCCCAGACCGCAGACGCGCTCACCAATGCTCAGGGTGAGTGCAAGAGAGCCATCTGCACATTCCAACTGCACGTGAACCCAGGTCTGACGCCAGATCATCCCTTCGCCTGCCCAGCCATCCAGCACGCACATGCGCGCATTACCATCAGCGATCGGTTTATCACAGGTGCGCAAAACGATGTCATGATCTTAACTGCCAGCGGACTGCCCAAGAATACCGGCTTCGATGTGTTCCTGGTTCAGAACTCGCCACTCGATAGCAGCACCGTTACCCCTTTCACTTTCGGATTTGGCTGGTACCAATCCGACCTGCAGAGCGACTCCACGGGCCACACCCAGGTCAATATGCAGGGCATTTACGACAAGGAGACCTTCATCGAGAACCCGGCTGACCAATTCAATCCGATCCACACCTTCAACGTGGGCTTCTGGTTCAACTCACCAACTGAAGAGCAGAAGGTATGTCACAACTCGACTGCACCTGCTGCTACGCCATTTAACGGTGAACAGAACGCGGGATTGCTGGCGATGATCACCCAGGGCGAACCGTTGCAGTTCGTGGTGGGACACTAGGCGCAAAACCGAATCGTTGGCGTTCATTCATTCACCGGTTCGTGCAAGTCGTATGAACAGGGCTAGCGTGCGGTCGATGGGGTTACCAGCCCCCACTCTCAAGGGTGCTCTTCTGAGAACACTGCTGGCAAATGCTAACCACAGGCAACTCGTCTAGACCTGAAGGCCGTTCGAGATCCTACAGTGATTCACCTCTCACTGTAGGATTTTCTGTGTGTTGCCTATCGATATGCGCCTGATTGAGAGCCACAGCAGTAAACGCTGTCACCTTTCATCTCTTGCTTCACCCTCTAAGCGAACAGAAGGATTAGCTCTCCATGGAACCTGATGTTGGGCTGAGGGGCGCAACCATAGCGAAACAGACGCAGGCTGCATCGACTCCTGGACGACTCCCACTAGGTGCTCGCTCAAGGTTGCCAGATCCACTTCATTACGCAGAGTAGTACTGAACGCTTCCAATGTGCGGGCTGCGTCATACTTGCGGCGGTAGAAGCGGCGATCAATCACCTGTTGAATGCGATAGCGCAAGGGCTGGAACAGAGCGAAGACGATCAAGGTGGAGGTGACAAGAACCACAGCGTTGCTCGATTTGAAAAGGCTGGATAGCAGGTATTGGCCGCCGAACACCAGCAGGAGATAGGTGCCCAGCAGGGTCGCAGTGAGCAAGCCGTAGACCAGCGTGCGATTAATGAGGATGTCGATATCATACAGGCGATACCTGAGAATGGCTATTCCTACCGAGATCGGAATACAGACCACTGAAAGATAAAAGAGCGAGCCAGGGGCACCATTCACAGTTGAAAATATCAGGATGATGATAACGATGAGCATGAGTATGCTTAGTGTCATCCCGTAGGTGAACCATTTCAATTGCTGCCGTTCAACCCCTCGTGCTCGTCGAAAGCGCATGAAAACCGCGACGATACAGGCGATAATGGTCGGAAACAAGAGCAGAGGAATATCGCCGCCAAGCTGATCAAACAGGTCATTGGCGGGCCCAATGCCCATTGGATTGCGCACAGCTGCCAGGCGAAGGTCACTGCAGGGTCTGTGAATTATTGCTGGCCCTGCTTGTGAAACAAGAAAGCGAGAGCTTGCTCAGGATGATAGGCAAAATAGCGTCTGCTTGCAGCGATCTGAGACGAGCCACAGCGATGAATGAGAGTGATCACGAGATGGAGGACCGCTGCCATCACCTGGGGAGCGTTGCCTGAGCGAAGACGAGAGCGGTCTTCCCCGAAGTCGACATCGCGCACATAATGCAGTCCATTCTCGATGTACCAATGCCCACGGTTCACCTGGAGCAGACGCTGAGGAGACGCCTGCTGAGGCGTCAAATCGGTGATGAGGTAAAGGACTTCCTGAGTGGTTTTGCCCTTGCGGGTGACGGTGCGGGTCAGTTCGGCCACCTGCTGCAGATGCGGCCATCTGACCGAGAGCTAGGCGGTCAACTCGGTACTGACCTTGTTCTGACGCACTTCCATGCGGCCACGGTGTCGCTCGGTCGTCGATGCCTGCACGTAGCTAGCCAGAGGATCAGCAAAATAGGTCTGCAAGTCCGCCCACAAGGTCGGCTCATTCTGCTTCACCGGGAAAACGCTGTAAGCCTGCAACTCATGCAGGAGGGCCATCAAGGCGGCATGGGTATGCAGCGCAGCAGCCGTACAGACCCGTCCGGCCAAGGGAAGCGAGGAGAGGAGCGCTTTGGCAACGGGGATCTCGTTGGTTTTCTCCTCGATCCAGACTTGCGAGCCTCGTCTCCTGGCTGTCATGCGTGCAAAAGGCCAGCAGCTGCGGGGCCTCCTGCTCGCCGCTGACGGCTCCGCGCAGGGCTTTACCATCCAACGCAATCGCCTCATCGGGAGTGGCTACCAGGGTGGCTTGCACCCAAGCGGCCAGCACGCGCTCCAGGCTATCAGCACCCAGTCGAGGAAGCAGCCAGCGGTACAGTGAGCCACTCGGGGTGAGGAAGAGGCGCGAGCCGAAGACCTGGCGCAGCAGCTCCTCCTGCTCACGGCACCATTGGGCCACCGCTTCGCTCCCATTGCAGTTACACAGCACAGCGGCGACCAAACAGCATAACAGAAACGGTAGGTCATAGCGTAAGCCATGGCGACCTCGGGGATCAGGCACCGCTTCTAACACCTGCGCTAAACTGGAGAGATGGGCTTGGGTGAGTAAGTCGTGGCGTTGGTCATCGCTTAAGGGAGGAAGCACCCTTTGGGATACGATACAATACATACAACTAGACTCCTTTGGGTAGATAGTGGGATTTGGTCTATCTTACCCGATTTGGGAGTCTCTGTCTCTTAGCAATAATTCACAGGCCCTGGAAAACAACCCTACACCTATTTAAATGATGCATCCACTATGATACAATACGTCCAGTAGACCCTATCCTTCTGATCTCTCTCGTAGTACGTAACGAAAAAGGAGTTTCCAAGCCATGTACGAGGAAGCCTTAGCGCGTGTAGATCTCTTTTCCGGCCTCCGTAAGAAGGAGTTAAAGGAAGTGGTAGGACTTTGTCGGGAGGGCAACTATAGCCCAGGCTCGGTACTGATCTCTCAAGGCGAAAAAGGGTTAGGGCTGTTTATTCTAACCAAAGGGACAGTGCGCATTAGCCGGGCAAACAGCCCTGATGGAGCAGAGGAAGTACTGGGGACAGCAGGGGCGGGGGATGTAATTGGCGAGATGGCGCTCCTGGATGATCTGCCCCGCTCTGCTACTGTAACGGCGGTAGATGATGTAACCGTGCTCGTGATACCGTTTTGGGACTTCCGCATTATACTCCGCCGTATACTCCGCAGCGACCCCGATGTCGGGCTTGACCTGCTGGCGGTTCTCAGTCGCCGCCTGCGCAAGGCCGAGCAACGAGCCACCGAGTAACTGGTGAAGCCAGTATGTAAGACTGGGTGGGGCGGCCCTTGACCAGGATGTTGTCTAGTCCAGCCCGAGGAGCAAGGAGGAGTGCTGGCAAAAGCATTCGACTTCCTGCATGGCGTGAGTGTCCGCGCGAGTTCCTTGAGAGCTCCAACTTCCCGAACTACGCCCATCCCCTTTACCTATCGTGGCCCCGATGCCGCCTGCACACCCTGCAGGCCGGGCGCACGAAGTGCCGGCTGCTCCTCCATGTTCCCGCCCCAGTTGAGCAAGGAACTCGCGCAGGCCGAAGGTAAAGCGACCGTGGGACGACGTCACCTGGGGCAGCCGTGAGGCTGTGATGCGCCGTGGACAGCTTGGCTGATCACAGTAGAACTTACGGACGTGCAAATGCAAGACGACTTGGACGTTCTGAACTGACAGA
The DNA here is from genome assembly GCA_046726675.1 of Chloroflexota bacterium. Lineage (GTDB taxonomy): Bacteria > Chloroflexota > Ktedonobacteria > Ktedonobacterales > Ktedonobacteraceae > DATMNR01. Next base: position 355 of record JBKPBA010000004.1, on the reverse strand, counting down.
TCCCAGACCGTGCGTTGATAGCGACTATGGATCCGATAAGCAGGAGTGCCACACACGGGACAGCGGGCAGTAGGCGTGACTCGTTCGCAGCTGAGCACCACACGCTTGGCCTCCCTGTGGGAAGAAAGCAGACGGAAGACGCGCAATGGCGGAAAAAGGGTATGGAGAGACAACGGAACACTCCTGGGAGAGAGAAAATGTATGTGCCCTTTATTCTATCACATCAGTAGCCTCCACCAAACCGGTCCGAGAGCCTATATCTTTTCGTTTTTGTCAAAAATCACTTCGCTTTTCTGCAAAATGGGAGGCCCAACGGGCGTAATTGTTCGCAAAACAAAGGACAGAAGACTAACCA
>JBKPBA010000003.1:0-9933 GCA_046726675.1 Chloroflexota bacterium | reverse complement strand
AGATGCTGACCAACCAGTTGCGCGAGTTTGAAGCGATCAGTGGTTTACCAGCACATTTAGAAGTCGATGGCACCGAAGTATCTTCCAACGGAGATCAAAGGCGCTCACGTAAAACAGCGCAGGTAGGAACTGCAATTTTCCGCATTACCCAGGAAGCCCTTACCAATGCCTACAAACATGCGGACGCAACACAAGTAAGGATACACCTACACCATCTACCTCAATGTATAGAAGTTGAGATTAGCGATGATGGCAAAGGCTTGCATACAGCATCTTATGGCTACACTCTTGGGGCCAATGGAGGACAAGAACGTATCTATTCCGGACATGGTATGCGAGGCATGCGTGAGCGAGCAGAAGAATTGGGCGGGACATTTGAGATAAAACAGGGGCATGAAGGAGGCACCAGTGTACTGGCCCGCATTCCATTTAAGGAGGTTATATGACAAAAACACGCATCATGATCGTAGACGATCACGAGGTGGTACGACTTGGCATGCGTGCTGCGTTCGAAGCAGAGCGAGATCTCACAGTAGTTGGAGAAGCTAGTAATGGAGCAGAAGCTCTGGCTAAGATGCGTGTGCTTGATCCTCAATTAATACTCATGGATGTACGTATGGAGAAGATGAATGGTATCGAGGCATGTCGCGAAATCAAAAGTCGCTATCCCGATGTACATATCTTGATGATCACTTCATACACTGACGATGATGCCATGATCTCTTCGATTCTCGCTGGGGCCAGTGGTTACCTGCTGAAACATGTGAGTCGGACCGATCTGTTACGTTCAATTCGCCTGGTAGCTTCAGGCCAGTCATTAATCGATACTAATACCGCTAAACAGGTAATGGAACGCCTGACGCAGATACCCGGCAGTGAACTCACCGAGCGCGAACGCGAAGTGCTAACACTGGTCGCACGTGGCTATACCAACAAACAAATTGCCGATACGCTGTTTGTCAGCGAAAAGACAGCACGCAATCATGTCAGCCATATTCTCGATAAACTTGGACTTTCACGACGCAGTGAGGCAGCGGCCTTTGCCGTCGAACATAAGCTCGTGCCGCCACGAGATGCAACGTAGAGGCCGATTTATCGCGCCCATCGCCGATTGATCGGCCTTAGGTGGGTGTTTCCTTATCCCGGTTTAATAGCAACCTGTATCATCAGGCCCCTGCTAAGGCGCAGTAAAAGTCTTGCGTGGCAAATACTGTCCACCCCCTTTACCACCAACATACTCACCGTTCCGAACAATCACCTTGCCACGCAATAACACCGTATCGGGTACCCCTTGAACATGCATACCTTCATAAGGAGTATAATCGACACGTTGATGCTGATTTGTAGCGCTGATCGTCCATGTTCGTTCAGGATCAAAAATAACCAGATCAGCATCACTACCCGGGGCAATAGTTCCTTTGCGGGGATATAGCCCAAAGAGTTTGGCAGGCATAGTTGAAACCAGGTCTACAAAATGCTGTATGCTTATTTTCCCCTCACGCACACCTTCGTACAATAACATGACACGATGCTCTACACCTGGCAGCCCATTGGGTATCTTTGTAAAATCGTGCAAACCCAGGTCTTTCTGACCATGATAATTAAAGGGAGCATGATCAGTAGAAACCACCTGAAGTTCGCGGCGCTGTAAACCAATCCAGAGCGCCTCGTTGTCGGAATCGCTACGCATTGGTGGAGTACAGACGAATTTTGCGCCTTCAAAGCCAGGAGCTGCATAGCAACTGTCATCAAGATAAAGGTACTGTGGACACGTCTCGCCCCAGACTGGTAGACCTTTCATACGAGCAGCGGCAACAGCATGCAACGAATGGGCGCAACTGACATGTACAACGTAGAGCGGCGCCTCCGTTAGTGTTGCAAGTGTGATGGCACGCTCCGCAGCCTCTCCCTCCAGAATAGCAGGACGCGTATGAGCATGATAGATTGGGTCAGTATGTCCAGCAGCAACAGCTTCTCGCACTATAAAATCGATGGTGATACCATTCTCAGCATGCACCATGACCAATCCTCCCAGGCGAGTAGAGCGACGTAGGACACGATAAATCGTCTCATCATCGACCATAAATGTGCCGGGATAGGCCATTAGCAACTTGAAAGTTGTCACTCCTGTGGCAACCATCTCATCCATTGCCTCTTCCGGTGCCGAGGCAAGGTCGGTGATTGTAATATGAAAGCCATAATCGATAACCGCATTTCCCTCCGCTTTAGTATGCCAGGATTGAAGAGCTTCAGCCAGGCTATGCCCCCGCTGCTGATTGGCGAAATCAATGATGGTAGTGGTGCCACCGCAAGCGGCAGCTATTGTCCCCGTCTCAAAGTCATCGCTGGCAACAGTCGTAGGCAGCGGTAGTTCCATATGTGTATGCACATCGATAGCGCCAGGAAAGACGTATTTCCCCCGGGCATCAAGTACCGAATCGCTTTGCATTGTAGCAAAGGTACCAGGCGAACAAACTGCGGCAATTTGCTCACCCTCGATGAGAATATCACCTGGAAAATCATCGGTCGACGTTATGACACGACCGTTAGTGATAACTGTATGCATAAACAAGCTCCTCCCACAAAACCAAGGTTTTACGCTATCGGATACACCTTCAGATTACCATATACTACATCAGCCTGCTTTATACCATCAGTAGTAGCAAAAATAGCAATCACACCCGACGTGTACGTCGAATCAGCTAACTGAACAAGAAACACCCCATTGGCTATGATGTAGTAACGTATGTCGCTATCTAACTGATTTTGACCAGAATCAATGATCGGTACAAGATGTTCATGTCGTAATGAGGCCATTACGCGTGCTTCACGCATGACAGTTACGCAATTTGGTAGCCCGCACAGGTATCACACCCTATCGAATCAACTACAGTACTGGCCACTTCGGTTTACGCACTACCTTTGACATAGGACAAAATGCCCGTCTGGCCTCCTAAATTGTACTTTGTGACATCTTTTACGGTATACTTGTACAAAATACCTAATACTTACCTGAATGCAAATAAGTATAAATCGAAAGAAGGATCATGATCTCGTGCCAAATTCCGCCAAAGTTCTCGTCATTGATGATAGTACCACTCTATGTTTAATTATGGCCCGCACACTGGAAAAAGCAGGATATCAAGTAATTACCGCCTCTAATGGAAATCAAGGTCTGGTCAAAGCCCTCCAGGAGCGTCCACATTGTGTCATAATCGACGTTGTGCTACCCGGAATCAGTGGCTTCGGCCTGTGCCGCCAATTACGTGCCTTAGATCCACAGCGAAACCTATCAATTATTATGGTAAGTACTAAAAACACGAGCCTTGATCACTCCTGGGGTCTACGTCAAGGCGCAGACCGTTATTTGCCCAAGCCATTCTCCGATGAAACGCTTGTTCAAACCGTCGAGGAAGTTCTTAGAGAGCACGCCTTACGTTGATTTTTCACTTATAACAATGCAAAGGCCAGGAACTTACTTAACTTTAAAGCAAGTTCCTGGCTTATTCCATGCTTAGCTTATATCCTAATCTTCTGCAAACTGGCAGACCCATTCGAAGTCTTCATCTGAATATGAGGATAGCTTGCCTTCTTGCATGAGATGTATACCATGTTCACAGATACTGCATAGAATATATCCATCATTTTGAGTATCTACCTGATACACTCCGCTAGCAATAACTTTGTTACCTAACCATACATTGATCAGGACTCCCTCATCGTGCTGTGCGCTCAACATCAGTGCAGGTGAACCTTTGTTTATTACGTATGGTTCTATACCACTTTTTGCTTTATCATGAATGAGAACCACATGAGTGTCCTCACTCATATGCGGGAATGTAAATGTGATTATGGCTCTCGCCTCATCATCGACTACAATATAATCAACATATGCATTAACTAAAGTGCTGTCCATACAGTGCCTCACCTCATTTATCACCAGCCAGGCCTTTCGCCAAACGAACTGGCGTCTAGTGTAATGAATAGGTATCCTTTAAAGAAAGTATAGCTAATGCATCTCAAAGTTCATATATGCTGCTCTCACAAATTCATCACAGGAGGTGGTGGTGATGCAGCAAAATCAACGTCCTCCCATTGTAAGAGCCATAATGGCATTCTGTGCATGCATGCGATTTTCCGCCTGGTCATACACAACCGATTGTGGACCGTCGATTACCGCATCAGTCACCTCGACACCTCGGTCGGCAGGAAGACAATGCATATATATAGCATCCTCTTTTGCCAGTGACATTCGTCGCTCGTCGCAGATCCAGTGCTTGTATTGCCCAATAGTACCAACCATCTTTGACGTGTCTTGAACCGCGACCAGAGGACCCCAACTCTTGGGGTACACAACATCAGCGCCAATAAATGCCTCATCCATATCATGGACAATCTTAAAACTGCCGCCTGTTCTACGTGCGTTTTCGGTAGCATTATCCAGGATCTCTGGCATCAACTCGAATTCAGGCGGATGAGCCAGTACAACTTCAGCACCGAACTGTGTGAAGAGCTCAATTACTGATTGAGGTAATGAAAGTGGTTTGGTATAGGATTTAGCATATGCCCATGACATTACTACTCTCTTGCCTCGAACGTTTCCCTTCTTCTCAATGACTGTCATGAGATCGGCCATAGCCTGGCATGGATGATAGATGTCGCATTGCATATTAATGACCGGCACACTTGCATGTTCTGCCACATCTCTCAAGTATATATTTCCATCACCCCAATCACAGTGCCGAATTGCTATACCATGACCATACGCCGAGAGAATCTTACCAATCTCTTTAGGGGTATCACCATGAGAGATTTGCATCTTGTCTGGCTCTAAGAAAATAGCATGCCCTCCCAGGCGCGTCATACCAGCTTCGAACGAGTTGCGAGTGCGTGTTGAAGAGAAGAAGAAGAGCATAAACAACGTTTTGTCCTCTAGTAAACGGGTGGGTAGGTCAAGACCCCATTTCATTTTGAGATCAAAAGCGAGATTCAGTACAGTCTCCAATTCTTCTTTGGTCCATTCCTGAGTGCTGATAAAGTCTCGACCACGCAAATTGGTTTTCATTTCATAAAGTCCTTTCTATTCGTGCACAATCCATGTTCCTGTCTCTCCTTTGAGAGCTTTGCCGATGGTTTCGGGCATGGTTATCAAAGCTGCGCTTCCACCGCGTTCAAGATAGTTGATGACAGCTTTGATTTTTGGCCCCATACTGCCTTTAGCAAAATGACCTTCCTCGAAGTATCGCTTAGCCTCGCTTAGGGTAATACGATCAAGATCGATCTGGTTAGGCTTCTTGAAGTTGAGTGCGGCTTTCTCCACGGCAGTAGATATCAGTAAGAGGTCAGCGTTCAATTCACTGGCTAGCAAACTCGAAGCCAGGTCTTTATCGATAACAGCTTCTACTCCTGAAAGACTACCAGAATCATCGCGCACCACGGGGATGCCTCCTCCACCAACAGCGACCACAATAAAGCCACTTTTGATCAGAGTATCTATAGCATCACGTTCGACAATCTCTCTTGGTATAGGTGATGGCACGACTCGACGCCAACCCCGTCCGGCATCTTCAACCATTATCCATCCTTCTTTACTCATCTTCGTACGTGCTTCTTCCTCTTCATAAAATGAGCCAATGGGTTTGCTGGGATTCTGCATTGCCGGGTCATTGCGATCCACAACCACCTGTGTGACCAATGTTGTACTATGACGCTGAATACCTCGTCGTAAAAATTCATTGTAGAGAGCTTGCTGGATCATATAGCCGATTGCGCCCTGGGTATCTGCCCCGCAAGAATCGAGAGGCACAATATGCATTACTTTGCTCGCTAGTTCTGAGCGCAGTAGAATAAACCCCACCTGCGGCCCATTGCCATGTGTGACGATCACATTCCAACCCTGTTCAATCATCCCTACAATATGTACCGTTGTTTCGCGTACTGCATTGAACTGGTCAGGCACGCTCTGATGCGCCTCATCTTTAATCAATGAATTGCCGCCAATGGCGACTACAGCTAATTTATTCACCTGACGTCCTCCAGGAAAAGTGGCAACATAGCATAGAAATCAGCGCACTGCACAACTTCAGCAGCAGGCACCTGGTCGAGAGTTGTATGTGCCCAATGCTCCTCACCCGGACCAAAGCCTATTGCAGGTATACCCGCCTTGCCCATCCAATAAGTAGCGTTTGTAGAAAAGACCCATTTACCAGTTTTCACCGGGTAACCATAGCAGCTTTCAAAGATGGCTTTACCTGCCCGTACGTATGGATGATCCTCTGTTAATGACCATGCGGGAAATATTTTCTCAACAGGAAAAACAAAGCCCGTAAAGCTCGGCTCGCTGTGCATCGGTACAACGATCTCCGCCAGGTGAGCATTAGGCAATGCGCGCAATTCATTCAACACAACGTCTTTTGTCTCGGCAGGATGCATACGACGATCAAGGTAGATGGCACACTCATCAGGAACAGCATTAAGTGAGACACTATGCGTGCTTACACTTGTCACTGTAATAGAACCGGCTCCCAGGAATGGATCGGGGCGACTCTTTAACTCTTGATGTAATTGCTCGACCCCTTGAATAAACGGGATGGCTTTGTAAAGCGCATTATCACCACGTTCTGGGGCGCTTGCATGGCAACTAATTCCCTTGAAGGTGACACTTATCTCTGTGCGTCCTCGATGCCCACGATAAATTTCCATGTTGGTAGATTCGCCAATCACCACGAAATCGGGGCGTATACCCTCGTGCTCTACTAGAGCATTTCCGGAGATGCCATCACACCACTCTTCCATATTGCCAAAATAATACAGCGTCCAATCTTTCGCCAATCCCAACTTTTTCAGTGTCGCCATTGCATAGATCATGGGCGGTGTGGAACACTTTTCATCACCCGCGCCAAGGCCATAAATGATCCCGTTCTCGAACTTACCTTTAAAAGGATCCCATTCCCATTGAGAGGTATCAGCTACCCCGACAGTATCAATGTGACTGTCATAAAGTAATGTACGAGGACCATTACCTATGCGACCCAGGATGTTACCCATAGAATCTCGCCGCACTTCGTCAAAGCCTAGTTCGGTCATGCGGATGCCTATTGCATCTCCAATCGGACCAAGCTGGCTATCGAAGCTGGGTATGGCAACAATTTGACGAAGGAACCGGATCATTGTGTCATGATGCTTTTCCAGTTCCTGTTTGACGGCTGTTTGCGCTTCACGAATGTCCACAATAAAATCCTTCCTTTCTACATTCTGTTCCAAAGGGTCTGTGAAAGTTCTCTTGCCCTTGCATGTATTCGGGCTTCATCTACAGTAAGCAATTGGTGATTACGCATCAACCAGCGTCCAGCAACCATCGTTGAGTTTACATGATGAGCATCGATACCAAAGATCAGGTGCCAGGGGAAGTTTCCACTGCTGAGCGGCGTCGGTGGCAAATAATCAAGTAATACCAGATCAGCAGCAGACCCAACACTCAGTTCGCCGACACGCGGAAAATCTGGACTGAACGGACTAAAGACGGCATCCATAATGCGGGCATTATGCTGAAATGCCAGATTCAAAACCAGCTCTCCAGGCATTACACGGGGATCTTCAAGCGCCAGTTTGTGGAGCAGATAAGCTGCTTTCATCTCCTGCATCATATTCATACTGAAACCATCATTGCCCAGGCCGACATTTACGCCAGCACGAACCATCTCCTCGACAGGTGCACGTCCCACTGCATTATTCATATTTGAGCGGGGGTTATGTACGCTATGGGTATGAGTTTCAGACAGCCGATTCATTTCACCACTGCGCACATGCACACAGTGTGCAGCTATACTACGTGGGCCTAAAATATTACCTGTCTCTAAACGATCCACTACACGCCTACCATAGCGCGAAATGCTGTCTTTCTCGTCGGAGATATCTTCAGCAACATGTATATGGAAACCAACACCTAGCTCAGCTCCACCTGCCGCGCAGCGCTCAAGAGTTGCAGTGCTCAGAGTGAAAGATGCATGCAGGCCATAACTCGCTGCAATTATGCCAGCATCCGCCTGTTTTCTGCGTTCAGCGCGTAATGAGTGAATGAAGCGCTCATTTTCCCGAATACCATCTGCAACAACATCAAGCCCATCGCGATCAGAAACTTCGTAAGCAAGGCAGGCGCGAATTCCCGCTTGCTCTACAGCATCGGCGATTACATCGAGGCTTCCTTCAATTGCATTCGGGCTGGCATGATGATCGACAGCACATGTCGTACCACAACGAATAGCATCTGCCATGAACATTTCAGCGCTAGCCTTGGTATCATCTAGCGTTAAAAGCTTGTCGAGCCGCCACCACAGCCGCTCAATGATTTCAGGAAAGTTACGGGGTGGTTCGCCTGGAATAGCCATTCCACGAGCAAATGCGCCATAAAAATGTGTATGTGCACAAAGAAACCCAGGTATTATTAAGCCATCCTTCGCATCGACGTATTCAGCATCAGGATACTGCTGTCGCATTGTAGTATCCCTGTCGATAGCTTTTATGCGACCATCATGTACCAGGACAGCTCCCTTTTCGATAAGCTGGTTTTGCGCACCAAGGGTAACAACAGTCCCATTGCCTATGAGGATGTCTGCCATTGATTCACCATGCTTCCTTTTTGCGATTTATCGCGACTCATTCACCACTTTCTCGACCATTTGCATCCCCTCTGTCCCCTTTTCAATAGGCACTACACTACCAGCACCCCCAACAACAGCATCGATACTTTTCAGGCCGCTTCCAGTCACTAGCAGCACTACACGCTCATCCCGCTCGATTCTAGCTTCGCTTAACAGGCGTAGCAACCCGGCATAGCCAGCTGCCCCTGATGGCTCAGCAAACACACCTGTCAGTCTGGCTAGCTCCTTTTCTGCCGTGAGTATCTCTTCATCTGAGACAGTAATGCCGAATCCGCCACTTTCGCGTATAACTTTTACCGCCATTGCGCCATTACGAGGTAAACTAACAGAGATACCATCCGCAACTGTTTGTGCAGGAAAAGGCTGCACAATACCATCACCCTCCAGGGCACGCACAATCGCAGGTGATCCTTCGGCCTGTACTGCGATCATGCGTGGGATGCGCTCGATCATCCCAAGATGGTAAAGGTCTTCGAAACCACGATAGACACCGCTGATAATACAACCATCACCCGTCGGCACAAGTATGCTGTCAGGAATCTGCCAGTCAAGTTGCTCGGCAATCTCTAAACCAACTGTTTTTTTGCCTTCAACGAGGTAGGGATTATAGCCTGTGTTACGGTTATACCAGCCAAAGGCACTGCACGCCTCGATACACAGGTCAAATGCATCATCATAACTTCCCTGCACTGCAAAGACTGTCGCGCCACACATGAGCAGTTGTACAATCTTTGCGCGTGGCGCATCATGAGGCACAAAGATGTAACATGGCAGTCCTACCGATGCCGCCTGCACAGCCAGCGAAGAAGCCGCATTGCCCGTAGATGCACACGCAACAGTCTTGCCTTCTCCTTTCGTTTTGCCTGACTGCACAGAAGTAGCTGCATATTGGTTTTGTTGAGACGGATAGGCGCCAAGTGCTCTTATCACTGCAATAATGCTTGCTCGATCCTTGAGCGAGCCGCTGGGGTTGCGCGAGTCATCTTTAAGCCAGAGGTCACTCATACCTAGATAAATCCTCAGGCGATTGACTGCATAAAGCGGCGTTCCTCCAATCGACAGCGCGGGTCGATCTGTTGTACTATAAGAAATTGGCAGAAGCGCACGGTATCGCCAAATAGTCTGATCGTGATCTTCCGTTAGTGTAGCTCTACTGATATGTTGAGATATCTGCTCGTAATTATAGTGGACTTCAAGGACGCCTAAAGGACCACAGGCAGGACACGTATAGGTGACCTCTGCTGGATCATACCTGGCATTGCAGAGTACACAT
>JBKPBA010000002.1:0-3806 GCA_046726675.1 Chloroflexota bacterium | reverse complement strand
GTGCTATGTAGACCGGGAGGGAGGCGAAGAAGATCGCCAAGGTGAGGACGACCAGGGTGATCCAGATGCCTCGGGCGAGCATAATCCAGCGCCCATGCAGGCGCGCATAGCTGTGCTGTTCACGGCTCTCCGTCATTGCTGTGGGTGCATGCTCACCGTTCATTTGCACCCTCCCTGTTTGCTGCGCTTGTCCTGTTGTGGATGGTCCTGCCGACTCTCATGAGCCACCAGGTGCCTTCTTCCGTCTCCGGTTCGAAAACAGACGTCTTCATCTCTTCTCTGATCCCAGAGACAGTCCCATCTTACCACAGACACCGTCCTCCAATCCTTGCTTCCTTCATTGCACCACAATCGTCAGATTCATGCCCTGGTGAAGCGTACAATAGAGCTGATAGACTCCTGCGCTGGCAAATGGCCCGATCACCTTCGACCCTCCGGTGATATCTAGATTGTGAAGAGTCGGTGCTCCCGGCTCGGCTCCCGCGTGAGGGGTGCCATGCTTGTCCCACGTCCCATTTTGCAGCACGTGCTCAACCGAACTGTCATTGACAATGAGCAGTTTCGAACCCTTGGGAACCAGGACGACGTTCTGCACAAAATGATCCAGCGCCATATGCACCACTGGCTCTCCGTTCGGGTTGGTGCTTGCCGCACTTGTTTGTGGATTCGCCGCGACGATCAGCGAGACGATGAGCATGCCGGCCACGAGACCAGCAAGTCCACTCAGTGACACTCCCAGCCATCGCGAAGCACCCGGCTCTCCCTCGCCTTTGCGGTAGTTCTGCACGGTCGCCCCGATGCCGGCGCCTATCCCAACGACGGCCAGCGCAAGCAAGACCACGTTGAGGGCAAACAAGTAGGTCTCGGTGGGATGGCTGAGCGCATACGGGATGATGGGGATGCTCGCGGCGAGTATCAAGCCGTACACCAGGGCCCCGAGTAGAGGGGACCAGCGCCAGCGGGTCGCCACGATGATCGCGGTGATGATGGCGGCGAGGATGAGCGCGATCCCAGTGATCAGCAGATTCGTCACGTTCAGCCCTTGTACGACCAAGCCGGTGGAGAGTAAAAGCGGGAGCCCGAGCACCGCAGCCACCGTCAGCTTGCCGAGGGCCGAGAGCCTGGTGCGGGCAGGGGTGCGTGTCACATCCATTGGGGTCTTCATGGTTTGCGTCCTCCTCTGTGAGCAAATGCAATTTCCTCTGAACTCGCTTCCTCGAGCTACATAAACATCTCTACCTCTGTAGTATACGGGGGAAACGTCTTCTAATCGTTACGAAAAGCGTTACGATCCACCGTCAACATCAGCGAGTTTGCGCAAGAGCCAAAACCTTGCCTGGATGAGCAAAGCCATGTAAGATAGAACAATAAAGCCTTTTGATTCTCTTTTCTGTAGTGTGGTCTCTTCTGTATTTGTTTCGTAGCGAGGTCTGCTATGCCCAGGCAACGATATGAACGCCGCGAGCCGACCCATGATTGGCAACATCTTCGCCCGCTCCTCAAAGACCCAATGCAACTGACCTATGAGATCATCAGACCCGTTATCCTCGGCTGGGAAACTCCGAAAGAGCGATCTGCGGAAACAGGGATGCCCCAACGCACGATTTACTACAAAGCGAGCCTGTTCGACCAGGCGGGCATGGCCAGTTTGCTCCCGCCAGAGCCACCGCCAGCCGTCCCAACACTCGATAAGCGTAACTTGCCTCCACCCATGAGACAAGCCATCGTCGACTTGAAAGTGGAATATCCCTCCTTCACCTTTCATGAAATCGCCACGATCTGCTATGCTCAATTCGGTCGCAGGCCCTCGCCTCACACCATCCAGCTGATTCTGGCCTCTGGCCCCAAACCATCGCGTCCCACACGTCGGTATCCTCTTTACGCAGCGTTCGATGACCCTGTCCAGGGTCGTCTCGCCATCATTCGGCTCCACTTCGAGGGATGGTCAGTGAAAAGTATTGCTGGGTATATGGGGACAAGTCGCAAGCTCATCTATACAATACTCAAGCGATGGATCGAAGAGCAGTTCGCTGGGCTTCCTGACAAATCGAGTCGGCCTCACCAGCCCGCTACAAAAACGACGCTCAGGGCCATGCAGGAAGTCAAGAAATTGCAGATCAATCCTGAACTGGGGGAATATCGTGTGAGCGCAGCGCTGGAACAACTGGGGATCAAGCTGTCTCCTCGCACCTGTGGCCGTATCCTCGCATTGAATCGAGCACTGTATCATCTCCAGATGCCAAAGATCGGCGGGCGTCCGAAGAAAGAGATGCCTTTCAAAGCAGAGTATCGCCATCACTATTGGTTTGTGGATATCAGGTACCTTGACATGCACCAACTCGGTGGAGGGATGATTTACTGCATGAGCATTTTAGAGGGCTATTCGCGGGCGATCCTGGCTTCCGCTGTGACCCGACGGCAAAACTTTGAAGAATATATTGCGGTGCTGTATGTTATTTATAATCTGGAACGCAGCGGAAGATTAGTAAATAACTGGCATTATGTATACTCTGAGCTCGTTTCCGATGTCCTTTTCCAGAGAAGTCGAGCCAGATTATACATAATCTATGCCGCGATCCGCAAGCATGGCGTTCCTGAGGTCCTGGTCAGCGACAATGGTGGGGTGTTCCGCTCGCATGACGCTCTGCGGATCTACAAGGCATTGGGCATCCAGAAAGTGGAAATCGAGAAGCGGCAAGCCTGGCAGTCATACATCGAATCAAATTTTAATGCGCAAAGAAGACTCGCCGACTGGCATTTCGAGCGGGCGCAGACCTGGGAAGACGAGGCTTTCGGCCCATGAGAAGTGGCTGCTCGATTTCAACTACCAGCATCATTTCGCCCACGAACACCGCGAGGATGGCTGTTATAGCCCCGCAGCCGTGCTCGGATGGGTCAAGGGCATGCAGCCGGAACCGGAACGCATCTACCGCGCTTTCTCGGCAGTAGGGGAGATGCGCACGATCACCAAAGCAGGGTATGTGCGCTTCCGAGACTATCTGCTCTATGGTGAGCAGAACCTGGCCGGCGAACGGGCGCTGGTCAATCTCTTCCAGGATATCTTAACCCTGGAATACCAGGAACAGCCGCTGGCGCGCTACTCGGTCGAGTGGCAGCCGGACGAGAAACATCTCCGACGCGCGGGAAATGCGCGGCTGTATGACCATCCCTATCGGAGCGCACAACTGCCTTTATGGGAGGATGCGGCTGTGGAGTGGTATCTGATTCTGCGCGCCGATCCCTATGGCCCGCGACGCAAAAAGAAGCGTCTGGTGTTCCTCCAAATGCCCTTGTTCCGCGAATACGATGGCATAGGGAGAAGCTAGTGGAGAGGAGAAGGAGAGGAAAGCTCTGAACAGACCCAACCTTCAAAGGCAAAGGCCATCGAAAAGAGTCCTTCTTCCCCGCTGGATGGCTCTTATCCTTACGCCGGTGGTGTTTCTACTCGGACATGTCGCCGTGCCGCAGGAACTCTCTCGGCTGGCGGCCCGTCACGGATGGACTCATGGGCATCCAGGGTGTCTTCGTCTGCACTTTGTCGCCTCTGGTGGCTCCTTTGAGATGGAGCACACCCCAAAGCATCTCGTGGTGCATGGCACTTACCAGTTCACGCGCAATCCAATGTGGGCAAGACCAGTTGATGGAAGTTTCATTCCTTCTTTCCTTTTTATGATTTGGCGTGCCAGAATGCTGGTTGCTCTCCTGATGTCTCGCTTGCTTGCTGTTCGTGGCTTTGACGCCATTCAGGTGAGTCCGCGCTGAAGGCCACATGCGATCTCTCGGAAAATTCATCGAGAGCGAGGTAT
>JBKPBA010000001.1:0-6153 GCA_046726675.1 Chloroflexota bacterium | reverse complement strand
CATTTCATCCACTCATGAATTATAGCCTCAGCCAAGGGGCCCTGGTAGGACAGGAAGCCCTGCGAGGATCATGTGATGGTCGAAGGCAAAGACCGCATCGATTTCTGGGCGAGACTGGATCAATGCAATAGAAAACGCATCTACATAGGAGAGAGATTGATCTTGAAAGCGGCCGATGACTTTCCGAACTCCTACTTCCATCTGAGGATCCGGGAACACTACCTGGAGAAATCCCTGATGCTCCAACGATTCCTTTAAAATCAGCCAGCGCAGGGCTTCCCGGCTGCCAATGTGATAGCGAATCCAGGTAAACGTCTCGGATACGATGCCCCACGTAGTAATACGAAAGGTCATGGGTGCGAGACTTCTATGGAACGTGATGGCTGCTGCATGATGCCGTTCTTTTTTATTCATGAGGTCGATCCAGGCGGAAGTATCAATGAAGACGCACCTAATATCATTGGTAGATGTCGTCATGATCCGCCTCGGAAGGTCCTTCAAACATACCGATCAGCTCAGCAAAGGGATCCTGCGTTTCTATGATACCTTCCTTGGCAAGAAACTGATCCAGCGCCTTGCGAAGAATTTCTGCTTCTGTTGTCCCCTGTTGATGAGCGAGTCGTTTTACTGCTCTATCCTGGGCTGGTGTGATATATGTCTGTTTGCGAACTAGTTCCATAATACTTCACCTCCTTGATGTCATTGTACAACATCAAGGAGATAATTACCATTTCTTTTTATGGCTCTCTCTGGTCAGAACACGGCTGGTTCCATGTATTCGCCAAAGACGATGCGGAAGACGTTCATGATTTCACCGAGGGTGGCGTAGGTTTTGACGGCTTCGATGATGGCGGGCATGGTATTTTCTGTTCCCTCGGCGACTCGATGCAGGTTTTCCAATGAGCGTTTGACTGCGCTGTTATCTCGCTCACGACGCACGCGGTTAAGTCGTTCGAGGTGAGCGCGTTCGCCCTCGCGATCGATGTAGAGCGTGGGGACTTTGATGTCTTCCTCTATGACATAGTCGTTCACCCCAACGATCGTGCGTTTATGCTGGTCGATCTCCTGCTGGTAGCGATAAGCGGACTCGGCAATCTCACGCTGGAAGAAGCCGTTCTGGATGCAGGCCAGCACACCGCCTAGTGCATCGATACGATTCAGGTAATCCATCGCTGCGCGTTCAGTCTCGTCAGTAAGACTTTCGATAAAGTAGGAGCCACCCAAAGGGTCACCAGTGTTGACGACACCACTCTCACTGGCAATGATTTGCTGCGTACGCAAAGCGATCAACACAGCTTTTTCAGTCGGTAGAGCCAGGGCTTCGTCCAGGGAATTGGTGTGCAGGGAATTAGTACTACCCAGGACAGCGGCCAGAGCCTGAATAGCGGTACGGATGATATTGTTATCAGTTTGCTGGGCAGTCAGAGAGACGCCAGCAGTCTGCGCATGGCAGCGCATGAGCCATGAACGTGGATCCTTTGCACTGTAGCGCTCGCGCATCAGTTTGGCCCACAGGCGACGACCGGCACGAAACTTAGCAATTTCTTCAAAGAAGTCATTATGTACATCGAAGAAGAAGGAGAGACGCGGCGCGAATTCATCGATTTTCAGACCGCGCTTCAGAGCAGCATCGACGTAGGCAAGGCCATCGGCAATGGTGAAAGCCAGCTCCTGGACGGCGGTTGCCCCGGCCTCGCGAATGTGATAACCACTGATGCTAATGGTATTCCAACGTGGCATGTAGCGTGTACCAAATTCGATGGTGTCTGTCACCAGGCGCATGGAAGGCTCTGGTGGAAAGAGGAATTCTTTCTGTGCGCTGTATTCCTTGAGGATATCGTTTTGCAGTGTGCCACCTAACTTTGCCATAGGGAAGCCACGCTTCTCGGCGTTTACGATATACATGGCCCAGATGACGGCTGCCGGGCTATTGATGGTCATGGAGGTGGTAATTTTGTCGAGGGGTAGCCCATCGAATAAGATTTCCATGTCGGTTAGCGAAGAGATGGCAACGCCGCATTTGCCAAACTCACCTGCTGCAAGCGCGTGGTCGGTATCATAGCCATAGAGCGTGGGCATATCGAAAGCAGTTGAAAGGCCAGTTTGTCCCTGTGTAATTAGATATTTGAAGCGCGCGTTGGTATCCTCTGCCGTGCCAAATCCTGCGAACATGCGCATAGTCCATGGCTTCGCACGGTACATAGTAGGCTGTACACCACGAGTGAAAGGGTATTCTCCAGGAAGGCCCAGATCACGAGTGTAGTCGAGGTTTTCATTATCCTGCGGTGTGTACACGCGATTGATCGGCACACTGGAAGTGGTAATCAAGTTATCACGTTCAGGCATACGCTCCTGCGACTGGCGAACGGTGGTCTCTTCCCAATGCATCCGCTGAAGTTTCAAGCGTTCCAACTCCGCTTTATCAAAAAGTGTACCTTGTTCGACAACAGATTGTTGATCTGATTCTGGTGATTTCTGCTCAAGCATGGTTAATGGATCCTCCCCGTTGAGGTTATGATTGTAGTGTGAAATGGTTAAGTGTTCTACGTTGTCTTGTCTTTTAACAAGACATAAGTATATTCAAGCCAGACATATGCGTATTCAAGGGCGGGGGCAAGCCCCGCCATCTGTCATCCTGAGCGCAGCGAAGGATCTGCGTTCTGCCCAGCGAGAGATCCTTCGCTGCGCTCAGGATGACAGCCTCTGGCGATCGGCACGTTTCAAAAAACCTCCCCGCGTAAGGGCAAGCTCCGCCCCTACTATATACGAAATCAATTGCTTATAGAGTATTGTATCATATTGTAGAAAAGAGCTGGCCTACCCCAAATTTGCGAGAGAAACACTAACATCCCAAAGACGTTTCTGAACCTCCCGATTTTTTGAGACCGTTGCCAGTAAAGAGAAACCGAAATCCGCCCATGGAAGAGGTATGATAAGGTCTGCTCCTCTGTTGATACGAGAAGAACGGCCCGCAACAGAAAGGGCGCAATGAATTGCGCCCCTACAATTAAACTTCAATGGACATGGCTACGGCACCGCCTCCACCCAGGCAAAGTGTAGCAAGACCTCTACCTCCCCCACGGCGACGCAGTTCGTAGATCAGTGTGGTCAGGACTCGAGAGCCACTGGAGCCAATGGGGTGACCAAGCGCAATTGCTCCACCGTTGACATTGACACGAGACCAATCCCAGTCGAGTTCTTTGCCGTTTGCCAGGGTCTGTGCAGCAAATGCTTCGTTTACTTCGATCAGGTCGAAATCGTTAATCTTGAGACCTGTACGCTCCAGGAGGCGATTGACAGCACGGGTAGGCGCTGCAAAGATATAACGGGGAGTGATAGCGGCTGAAGCATAGCCTGTAATGCGCGCCAGCACGTTCATCCCATTTGCTCTTGCAAAAGCCTGGTCTACAACGACGGTAGCTGAGGCGCCATCACTCAAGCCTGGGGCGTTTCCGGCAGTCACTGTGCCGCCCTGCTGGAAGACAGGCATGAGCTTAGTAAGCGCGTCCATCGAGGTATCACCGCGAATAGGTTCGTCAGTGTCAACAATGACAACACCTTTCTTCTGTTTGATTTCGATAGGGACAATTTCGTCCTTGAAGCGCCCGGCAGCAGTAGCAGCAGCAGCCTTCTGATGGCTGAGGAACGAGTACTGATCCTGTTCATCACGGGTGACACCGAATTTTTCCGCGATGATTTCGGCTTCGCTGCCCATATGTATGTTTTCAAAGGCGCACCATAAGCCATCATGTACAACAGCATCGATAAGCTCACCATTGCCCATACGGTAGCCTGTACGGGCTTTGGTTAACAGATAAGGTGCATTGCTCATACTTTCCATGCCGCCCGCTACGAATGCCTGTGCGTCTCCTGCACGAATAGCCTGGGCAGCGAGCATTACGGCTTTGAGGCCTGAGCCGCAAACTTTATTGACGGTAAAGGCGGGAATATCGTCTGGAAGTCCAGCATGAATAGCGGCCTGGCGAGCCGGTGACTGGCCAACACCCGCAGAAACGACATTACCCATAATGATTTCATCGATGGAGTCAGGGGAGATACCCGAGCGACGTACTGCTTCTTTTATGACAAGGGCACCTAGTTGGGGCGCAGTGAAACTAGCGAGGTTGCTAAGAAATTTGCCGGTCGGTGTGCGTACTGCGCCGGCGATTACAGGTGTATTTTCAGACATATGTGTTCTCCTTTGGTCAAGATACATTGACCTTACATCCACATCGTTGTAGATGTGCGCAAATGGCAATATGTGCTTATTTCATTGTATCTCGCATATAAGGGAAAGGTCAATTAGGGTTTCGCAGGAAGTGTGCCCATCTGGAAACCGGAGGGGATGCTCATTTTCCACATTGAGGTAGGCACCTCAGAGGCAGGCATCAGTTTAAGCGTATCATACATTGGTTTAGCCATATCAGAATTAGAAGAACCTTGAAGCACATTGACTGGCATATAGTCCATATCAAGCAACATCACAAGCCCATCTTTACAAAGGATACGGTAAACTTCCTGGCCTCTAAAGCTTTCTTTATCGAGATAGACGGCGGATTTTGTTTGCAACTCATGGCGCAGTTCTGACAAGTTGAACAGCGAGTCATCAACTTCCCATGCATCAGCATTCCATTGGGCGACGTGATGAAGCATATCCATACCGAGCATTGAGTGGTCGTCGCCGACCACAACGACATCCAGTTGACCATCGGCCATTGTCTCAATATGCATATGGTTAGAGCCAAGGTCATGGTAGCTTTCTACGCGGTAAACCATACCATTCGCATCGGTTCTGGTCTCGCTATGGTAAAGGACATAATTACTCCAGCTAAGATTAGCAGGTAGTTCAAAGGCATTTGCTGTGCTGGGAGCAAAAGCAATGAAGTGCGTAACAGTCAAGAACATAAAGAGGAGGATCGCCGCAATCGCAACCACTGCCTGGCTGATGATCCTGACAGAACGACCACGAAGAGGTGCAAGCATCACCGGTTTGCGAGTTCGCGTACCATTCTGGTCAAATTGTAGCGCCATAATGGCAGCATCAACGCGGTGAGAAGGAGATGTCGCATCAAGACCCTCAACCAGGCGTGTTGTAATGTTCAAGAATTGAAACTCTCCGGTACAGGCAGAGCATGTCTCTACATGTTTGAACAGCAAGTTAACCTGTTCAGGGGATAGGTCATCAAGAACAGCCAGGTATAAATGCACAGTATCGCAAACCTGGGGGCCAAGTTCTCCCACCTTCGGTATTGGCGGCAAATCAGTGCTATTCATCTTTATGGCTCCTCTTTGCAGCATCGGTTTCACTGAGACGTTGATATTGTTCTGCAAACAGACGTTTGGCCCGTGAGATTCGTGTTGCTGCTGCATTAGGTGAAATTCCGACGATTTTTCCTATTTCCTGGTAAGGCACACCCTGGGCCGCGCTCAATACAAGCACGATAGCGTAGTCCGTTGGCATATTGGCGAGAGCAAGCCGAATATGTTCCCGTTCGGCAATCTCGGGGATACCTCCATTATCGGAGGGCAAATATGAAATTTCTTCATCGCCAACACCATTTAGTTGCTCATCAGTAGAGTTACGTCGCATGAGCGGCCACCAGGAGATGCGTTTGCGCCGGCGGAGTAGATCGATGCACAAATTTGTGGCGATACGGTAGAGCCAGGAGGATAGGTTGGCCCGATCATATAAATCATTCCAGGCGACATAAGCACGCGTAAATACTTCTTGCGTTAGATCATCTGCGTCTTCATGACTGCCAAGCAAACGATAAATATAAGAGTGAATAGGTCTTTTGAATTTCTCATAGAGCATGCCGAAGTCCAGTATATGAACATCACTGGAATAGAGTGCTGTATTTATGTCCGAAGAATCTGTCGATTTTTTCATCGTCATGCTGGTATGCGCTCTTTCCCGGCTTTGGGACGTTCGTTCTCCTCTTGAGGCAATAGCAGCAGAACCATTGTCGTTTGCTGAACGCGAAGATATCTCCTTATTTATATTTGCCCCAGGCCATACTTGTAGTATACCAGGAATAGCGATTGAATAAAACATGCCAATCTCCATAACAAGACATTTCTAAAGTTCCTACCACCACTCCCCACCCCGGAAAAATGGGGTAAAGTGTGGACTTCAGAGATGCAGGGGACTTC